>JANMSC010000248.1:0-23074 GCA_031388885.1 Gemmatimonadales bacterium
TGCCGTTGGGTGGTGACGGCGTGTTTCCCCCATCCGACGTGGATTGTTGATAACTATCGTTGTGGATAACCGCGATCAAACCATCGATCATCGATCATCGATTGTCGATCATCACCCGCATCGGGCGACGCATGCGTCGCCCCTGACGGGATCGCGATGCCCCACGGCTCAGCGCCCTCCGACCGCATCTTCCCACGCCACCCGAACCTCGGTCGGCGACACCGTTGCCGTGCCGCGTTTTCCGACTTTGACACCTGCGGCGAGGTTGGCGAGCCACGCGGCTTCGCCGATCGCCGCCCCCGCTGCCAGGGCTGCGCCGAGCCATGCGGTGACGGTATCACCCGCGCCGGACACGTCGAAGACGCCTCGGGCGATGCTGGGGGTCCGGCGGAGGATCTTTTCGGGTGACGCGAGGGCCATCCCATCTGCGCCGAGGGTAAGCAGCATGTGCTCGACGCCGAGGCGCATCCGGGCTGCCTCAAGATCGGCGTCGCCGCCGGAGACGTGGGTTCCGAACGCGGCTTCCAGCTCCCGCCGGTTCGGCTTGAACACGGTCGCGCCAGCGTAGTCGAAAAAGTGCCGCTGTTTGGGATCGACCACCACCGGAATCCCGGCGTCTCGGGCCGCCGCCACCATCGCTTGGGCGAAGACGGCGTCGATCACTCCCTTGTTGTAGTCCGCGATCAGGAGTGCATCGGCGTCACCAAGCATCAAGTGTGTGGCCGCGAGCAGCTCTTCGCGGTGACGCGCCGGCGGGGGGTTGGACACTTCGAGGTCGATCCGCACAACCTGTTGCCCACGTGCGACGATGCGGGTCTTGGTCGTCGTCGGCCGCCCCGCGACCGTGATGAGTCCGTTCGTCGGTATTCCCAGCGCGGCCAGCGCTTCGCGGAGCGCATCGCCCGCTGGATCGTCTCCGGTGATCGCCACCAGGTGACACGAGGCGCCGATCGCCGCCAGGTTCGCCGCCACGTTCGCGGCCCCGCCCGGCAGCGTGCGTTCCTCGTCCACCGTGACGATCGGGACCGGTGCTTCGGGCGAGATCCGTTCCGAATCGCCGAGCAGGTAGCGGTCAAGCATGGCATCGCCCACGACGGCGATCCGCACCTGGCACATGGCGTCGAGGAGTTCGGACATGCGCTCCCGCGTCAGCGGATGCAGGATGGCGGTCACGACAGACTCCTCACTCGACGGGGGTACGCGTGCTGGACGTAGCGCGCAAGCTAGCGCTGCGGGGACCGCTGCCGCGACCCGCCGACAGTTATCTTCGGCACCCCATGTCAGAGCTAGCTGTCGTCTCGATTCGTAGCGTGATCGCCGAGTCACGCCACCGGGTGTCTGCGGCCGTCGTGACGACCGATGGGCGCCTCGTGGCCGACGCCGGTGATCCCGACACCACCACGTTTTGGCGCTCCGCCACCAAACCGTTCCAGCTGCTGCCGCTGGTTGAAGACGGCGGCGTCGAGGCGTTCGGCCTCGACCGCGCGATGCTTGCACTCGCCTGTGGATCGCACAACGCCGAGGCGGTGCACCGTGCGGCCGGCGCACGGTGGCTGAGCGCCGTCGGGTTGACTGAGGCAGATCTTGCCTGTGCCGGTCACCCGTCGCTGTCGCCACGGATTGCGCAGGACATGATTCGTGATCGTGTCGACCCCACGCCCCTCTGGAGTAACTGTTCGGGCAAGCACGCCGCGATGCTGGCGCTGGCCAGGCGCAACGGCTGGTCGCTCACCGGGTACGAGCGTCGCGGGCATCCGGTGCAGGATCGCGTGGAGGCGACCGTCTCCCGCTGGACAGCCACTCCACGCGCCGATCTCACCTGGGGCATTGACGGCTGTACGGCCGCCGCCGTGGCCCTGCCGGTCCGCGCCATGGCCCTCGGCTACGCCCGCCTCGGTACGAGCGCAGAACCGGCGGCCGTGATGGTGCGCGACGCGATGATGGCGGAGCCGTACATGGTCGGGGGCGAGGACCGCCTCGATACCATCTTGATGCAAGCGTGGGCCGGGCGGATCATCGTCAAGATCGGTGCGGAAGGCGTCTACAGCGCGGCGCTCCCGGGTCTCGGTGTTGGGGTGGCGCTCAAGGTTGAGGACGGCGACATGAAGTGCGCGGGCCTGGCCCTGCTGTCGATCGTGCTCGATGTCACGGCACGCCTGGATCCCGGCGGTTCGTGGCCGATCGATGCCCTCGACGCGTGGCGCAGTCCGGTGATCCGCAACACGCGCGGTGAACCAACGGGGCGATGGGATGTTACCGGCGCGCTCCATTTTTCCTGACCCCGTTTCCGGAGGCATGATGGCCGAGCAGCGCAACGTCCTCGACGACCATACCCTCGCGCTCGTCGCGCTTGCTGCCGCGATCGCGCGGGGCGAGGAGAGCGACCTGCGCGAGCGCGTCGACGACGCGGCCGAAGCCGGTGTGCCGAACGCGTGGATTGACGAGTTGATCCTGCAATCGACGCTGATGGTTGGCTATCCCCGCACGCTGATCGCGGCCAGCCTCTGGCGAGCCGCGGCTGGCGTGCCGGCCGAGGATGCCGGCACCGATCTTGATTATGGCGATCACGAGACGTGGACGCGGCGCGGCGAGGAAACGTGTCATCGGGTGTACGGCGAGAATTACAACAGGCTGCGTCGCAACGTGGCCACGCTGCACCCCGCGCTCGACGTCTGGATGCTCACCGAGGGCTACGGCCGGACGCTGTCGCGCCCCGGGCTCGACCTCAAGCGCCGGGAATTCTGTGTCATCGTGCAGACCGCGGTGCTCAACACGCCGCGCCAGCTCCATTCGCACCTGCGCGGCGCGCTCAATGCCGGCGCCACGTTTGAAGAAGTTGAAAACGTGTTGAGTGTCGCCAATCCACTGTTGTCGTACGACGATTGGAAGGCGGTCAAGGAGCTGTGGGAACACGTGCAGGATGCGTGGAGTCGACTCGCATGAGCTTTGTTGATCGGGTGGTGGTCGAGGTCAGGGCCGGGCGCGGCGGCGACGGCGCTTCATCGTTTGCGCGCTACAAATTCAAGCCGAAAGGCGGGCCCGACGGCGGCGACGGTGGCGGCGGTGGTTCCGTGTTCGTCCGCGCCGACGCGAACCTGGCAACCCTGCTCGACTATCACTATCGCACCGCGTGGAAGGCTGGCGACGGCGTGCACGGCAAGGGCAGGACGTGGACTGGTGCGACGGCCGACGACGTCTACATGCCGGTGCCGCCGGGCACCGTGATCGTCGATGAAGCGACCGGTGACACGATCGGCGAAGTGCTTCGACCCGGCGACAGCATGCTGGTGGCCAAGGGGGGGCGGGGTGGCCGCGGGAACTGGCGATTTGTGACGGCCACGCATCAGGCGCCGCGCGAATGGGAGGAAGGGCGCCCGGGCCAGGAGCGACGCCTCGCGTTCGTGCTCAAATTGATCGCCGACGTTGGATTGGTCGGCGAACCGAATGCGGGAAAGAGTACCCTCCTCTCGGTAATCAGTGCCGCGCGCCCCAAGATCGCCGACTATCCGTTCACGACACTCGAGCCAAACCTCGGCGTGGTGGGTCTCTCCGGATCGCGGTCGTACGTCGTGGCCGATATTCCGGGAATCATCGAGGGTGCCCACGCGGGGAAGGGATTGGGATTGCGATTCTTGCAGCACGTCGAGCGGACTCGGCTCCTGGCGTACCTCGTACCGCTGGATTCGGAGGAGCCGCAGGCGGTGTACCACCGTTTGCGTCGCGAGGTCGAGCTGTATTCGGCGGTGCTCGCCGAGAAGCCACACGTGGTGGTGCTCAGCAAGCGGGACCTGTTGGCCAGCGACGCGGAGATCGCGGATATCGCCGCGCCAGACGCGCTGCGGGTCGTGACGATCTCGAGTGCCGCCGGACTCGGGCTCGACGAGCTCAAGGAATCACTCTGGACCGACGTGCAGGCGATACGGTCCACCGACGAAGCACGCGAGGGCGACAGCAACGATGACCTCTTCGACAGTCCCGGGTGGGCCGCACGCGACGACGCAACCGGATGACACCGACGAGCGCGCCGCCTGGCTCGCGCTTGCCACCGTTCCCGGCCTCGGCCCCAGGACGATGACAACCCTGTTGTCGAGATTCGGTACCGCGAGCGGCGTCCTTCGGGCGCCGCTCGCTGCGTTTGCAGAGGTGAACGGAATTACGCGGTCGGTGGCGCGGGCGGTCGTTCGTGCAGCACCTGACGCGGGGCGCGCGCTGGAAGACGCGGCGGCACGCGTCGGGCAGGTGGTGCTGACGCCGGCCGACGCCGCATTCCCCGCGGTGTTGCGCGACATCCCCGATCCGCCGTTGATGCTGTACGCCGTGGGTGATCTCACGCTCACGCAGCATCCCGCGGTGGCGATCGTCGGCAGCCGCGATCACACCGCGTATGGCGCCGAGGTCGCCCGGTGGATGGGCGAGACCGCGGCTGCCGCGGGGATCGTCGTGGTCAGCGGCATGGCGCGCGGGCTCGACGCCATGGCGCAGGCTGCGGCGCTCGACGCAGGCGGCAACACCATCGGCGTGCTGGGCAACGGAGCCGACGTCGCGTATCCGCGTGCCAACGCTGCGCTGTACAAACGCGTTGCCGACCGTGGCCTGTTGCTCACCGAGAGTCCGCCAGGCCAGGAGCCGATCCAGGGTGCGTTCCCAAGGCGAAATCGCCTCATCAGCGGGCTTGCGCGCGCGCTCGTCGTGGTCGAAGCGGCCGACGGCTCGGGCACGATGATCACGGTGGCCACGGCGCTCGAACAGGGTCGCGACATTCTCGCAGTGCCCGGCCCGATTACGAGTCCGACGTCACGCGGCACGAATCGACTGATTCGCGACGGTGCCACTCCACTCCTCACGGCCGACGACCTGCTGGCTGCATTTGGTGCCGTCGCCGAACCCCGGGTTGTCGTTCCGGTCGAGCCGCCCGAATGCACGCTCACCCCGACCGAGGCTCGTGTCATTGCTGCGCTGACCTCGACCGCAACGCACATCGACGCGATCGCGCTCAGCGTTGGGCTGCCGATCGGCGAGCTCCTCGGCACACTCCTCGGACTCGAACTCGGAGGGATGGCGGAGCAAGTGGCCGGGGGGAGCTATCGTCGCCGGGCACGACGCCACGCGGGGGCCCGCTAACTTCACCCGCGCGATGCACATCTATGTCCACGTCCCCTTCTGCGCTCGGCGCTGTTCATACTGCGACTTTTCGATTGCGGTGCGACGGGTGGTGCCCGATGCAGCGT
Organism: Gemmatimonadales bacterium; assembly: GCA_031388885.1. Classification (GTDB taxonomy): domain Bacteria; phylum Gemmatimonadota; class Gemmatimonadetes; order Gemmatimonadales; family GWC2-71-9; genus Palsa-1233. The sequence continues at coordinate 5,229 of JANMSC010000248.1, forward strand.
ACGTCGAGGCTATCGCGGTCGAATGGCGCGCCAGACAAGACGATCTTCCTGGTGACTCGCTCGCGACCCTGTATTTCGGTGGCGGCACCCCGTCGCGGCTCGCACCGTCGGCGCTGGGTGACCTGATCGGTATTATCACCGGCGATCGCGCGCTGGCGCCGACGGCCGAGGTAACGATCGAAGTCAACCCCGATGACGTGACGCGTGACGCGGCTACAACGTGGGCTGCCGCCGGCGTCAACCGCGCGTCGCTCGGTGTGCAGAGTCACGATCCGCGTGTGCTGGAGTGGATGCATCGCACCCACCGTGTGGAGCAGGTGGTGCCTGCGGTCGGGATGCTGCGCGATGCAGGAATTACGAACATTTCCATCGACCTGATCTTCGCGCTGCCAGCGTCGCTCGAGCGTGACTGGGCCGGCGACGTGAGGTCGACGCTCGACTTGAATCCGTCGCACGTGTCGCTCTACGGTCTCACCGTCGAGCCGCGCACGCCGCTGGCGCGTTGGACAGCACGCGGCGACGTGTCGCCGACCGACGACGAGCGCTACGCCCGCGAATACCTCGAGGTCAACGCGGCGCTGACAGGGCAAGGCTTCGAGCACTACGAGGTGTCGAACGCCGCGCGTGCGGGATATGCGTCGCAGCACAACTCGGTCTACTGGAGCGGCGCTCAGTATCTCGGGCTGGGTCCGTCGGCGCACTCGCTGATCGGCGGGTCGCGGTCATGGAACGTGCGCGACTGGGAGGAGTATCGCCGCCGGACCACGCAGGGCGCCCAAACCCGGGACGGTCAGGAGGCGCTTGGCGGGCCTGAGCAGCGGCTTGAGCTGCTCTACCTTGGATTGCGGACCATTGGTGGGGTGTCGATTGCGGCGATCCCCGCCGATGCCCGCGCCGCTTGGGTTGCCGCGGGGTGGGCCACGGAGCTCGAGGGGGTGATCGTGCTCTCGCCTGAAGGCTGGCTTCGGCTCGACGCGCTGGTGGCTGCCGTCGCGGATTCCTAGTTTTGGCCCATGGCTGACGCGGAATCTCTCTCCGAGCGCGAGCGACGCGTGCTCGAAGTGGTCATCGAGACCTACATCGCAACGGCGGAGCCGGCCGGAAGCCAGACCGTGGCGCGCCGGTCAGGGCTGGGCATCTCATCGGCGTCGATCCGCACCACGATGAGCGACCTCGAGGTGAAGGGGTATCTCTACCACCCCCACACCAGCGCCGGCCGCATCCCGACCGATCGTGCCTATCGGGTCTACGTGGACGCCATCATCCGCCGGTCGCCGCCAGACCTGATCTCGCGCGAAACACTTGAGATTGAACTCAGTGCGGCGGCGGCGACCGATCATCTCCTCGGGCGCGCCGCCCAGGTGCTCGGCATCCTGACCCAGGAGCTGGGGATGGCGGTCGCGCCGTCGCTCGAGGAGATCGTGCTCGATCGGATCGATCTGGTGTCGGTGGCGTCGGATCGCCTGCTGATGGTGTTCAACCTCCGCAGCGGGACGGTGCGGACGATCTACGTGCGGGTGCCTGGTGCGATCGCACGCGACCAGGCCGACGAGGTTCAGCGGATCCTCAACGAGCGGCTCGCCGGGCATAGCCTGCGTGAGATCCGCACCACGCTGGCCGTGCGGTTACGCGACGCGGGGGCGAGTTCGAACGCGTCCGACCTGCTCGACATCATCATCGCGGAGGGCGAGGGACTCTTCGACCTCGAAAGCGAGGAACCGATGGTCTTCGGCAACGCTTCTGTCCTTGTCGAACAGCCCGAATTCGCGTCGAGCGAACGGATGCGAACGCTGCTGTCGCTGACCGAGCGACGCGATCTGCTGCGTGACGCGCTGGCTCAACGCAAGCGCGAGGGCCTGACGGTCACCATCGGTGGCGAGCACGGCGAACCTGGCTTGGCCGAATTCACGCTCGTCACATCAACCTATCGGCGGGGCGGCGCGACGGGCGTGATCGGCGTCCTCGGGCCTACCCGCATGCCATATGACAAGATTATCGGGCTGGTCGAGCATACCAGCCGACTGGTCGAGGGACTGCTGCATTGAGCGATTACTACGCAACACTCGGCGTCGCGCGCGGCGCCAGTGACGACGACATCAAGAAGGCGTACCGCCGGCTCGCGATGGAATACCATCCAGACCGCAACTCATCACATGATGCCGAGGCGAAGTTCAAGGAGCTGTCGGAGGCGTACACCGTGCTGTCCGACGCCGACAAGCGAGCGTATTACGATCGCTTCGGCACGGCACCCGGCGGCAACGCGGGGTTTGGTGGGTTCGAGCACATCGACCTGAGCGACGCGCTCAACATCTTCATGCGCGACTTTGGTGGATTTGCCGGGCTCGACGGCGTCTTCGGCGGTCGCCAGCAGGGCGACACCCGACGCGGGCAGGACGTCCGGGTCACGGTGCGCCTCGGCTTGCAGGAAGTGGCACTCGGCGCAAAGCGCAGCATCAAGCTCAAGACGCTCACGCCGTGTGCGCACTGTGGCGGCAATGGTGCCGCCCCAGGAACCAAACCGGTGGCGTGTGCGACATGCGCGGGCACCGGCGAAGTACGCCGCGCAGCACGGTCGATGTTCGGGCAATTCGTGCAGGTCGGCCAGTGCCCAACGTGCCAGGGCGAGGGCAACACCATCGCGGCACCGTGCGAGATCTGCCGCGGCGACGGGCGAGTGAAGGGCGAACGCACGGTGTCGGTGGACATTCCGGCCGGCGTGTCAAACCAGAATTATCTCACGCTGCGAGGCCAGGGTGCCCCGGGTCCGCGCGGCGGCCCGAACGGCGACCTGCAGGTGATGATCGAGGTCAAGGACGACGAACGCTTCGAACGCGACGGCGACGACCTGATTCACAACTTGCCGGTCTCGTTCTCGCAGGCCGCGCTCGGGAACAGCGTGATCATCCCGACGCCGTATGGTGATGAACGGATCTCGCTCCCTGCGGGAACTCAGTCGGGTGCGGTGCTGCGTCTCAAGGGCAAGGGCCTGCCGCGGCTCGGCGGCACCGGCGTCGGCGACCTCAACGTGCATGTGTACGTGTGGACGCCCGACGACCTCAACGACGAACAGCGTCGCCTGTTCGCGGAGCTCGCGCCGCATGAGGGCGAGGGACCGAATCGCAAGGGCGGTTTCTGGACCAAGCTCAAGGAAGCGCTCGGCGCATGACGCCAGCGTGGTGGCGCGTGACGGTCTCGTGCGATCCGACGCACGCCGACCGGATCGCGGCTGAACTCGTCACGCGGACCGGTCATGCCGTCGAACAAGCGGACGCGGGGACGATTCTCGCCGTGGCGACGTCGGCCGACGCTGCCAGGCAGCTCGTGGGCGACCTTGTTGCGCGCTACGGGGGGCTCGAGGGTGTGGTCACCGAACTCGACCCGGTGGACTGGTCGGTACGGTGGCGCGACGGCATTGTCACCCGGCGCTTTGGCCGACTGGTCATCTCGCCGTCGTGGCTTCCGGTCGCGGCAACAGGGCACGAGGTCGTGGTGACGCTCGACCCGGAGAGCGCATTTGGCAGCGGCGAACATGGCTCGACCCGCGCGGCGATGACACTGCTCGAACGCCTGATCGTGCCCGGGCATCGTATGCTCGACCTCGGCAGCGGTTCCGGGATTCTTGCGATCGCCGCGGCGACGCTCGGTGCGTCCAGCGCGATCGGTATCGAAGTCGATGACGAATCGAATCCGATTGCCGAGGCGAACGCCAGGTGGAACGGCGTGTCAGATCGCGTGACGTTCCTGCTTGGCGACGCCGGTGAGCTTGCGGTGCTGGCGGGTCCGGCGGAGGTCGTCTGCTCGAATATCCTGCGTACGGTCAACACCCTCCTACTGCCACACATCGCTCGCGCGCTTGCGCCAGGTGGGGTCGCGATCTTCTCGGGGATGGAGGACGCCGAAGAGCCCCTCTTTCGACCGGTGCTCGCGGCAGCAGGGTTTTCGGTGGTTGATGATGTGCATGACGCCGGCTGGTGGGGTGTCGCGGCGCGGCTCCGGTGATTGCGGTCCTGCTGCCCGGCGGCGACCTCGCGCCAGGCACCGAGGTGGCGCTCGATGACGAAGAATCGCGGCACGTCCAGGTTCGGCGGGTAACCGATCTCGCAGCGTGCGTCGGGTACGACGGTGCCGGCACGGTGGCGGATGGCCAGCTGGTGCGGCGGGGTCGGGCATGGGCGATGCGGGTCGACCGTGTCACGAGCGTGCCTCGACCCACGACGCTGGTGGTCGCGGTCGGTGCCGGCGACAAGGATCGGTTTCTCTGGCTCGCCGAGAAGGCATGCGAACTCACGGTCAGCCGGATCATTCCGCTCGAGACCGAACGCCAGCGCAACGTCGAGAATCGCGTGCGCGGCGCGACGCTCGACAAGGCGCGCCGGCGTGCCACAGAAGCGTGCAAGCAGTGCGGCAATGCATGGACACCGGTGATCGACGACGTCACACCGCTCGAGCAGATTGACGGGACGACGGCGTCGGTCAGATGGCTGCTCGCGGCAGCCGAGGGCAAGCCAGTCGATGATCTTGACGCCGGTCCCGTTGGCTGGATCGTGGGTCCGGAAGGAGGCCTCACGCCGCACGAGATCTCGTACTGTCGCGACGCGCTGCACGCGACACCGACATGGCTCGCACCCAGCGTCTTGCGCTTCGAGACTGCCGCGATCGCCGCGGCGGCGATCACGCTTGATCGGCGACGCCTCGCGAGTCTCGCGGCCTCGCGGCTAAAGCCGCGGCTCGGCAAACACAGCGGCTAAAGCCGCGGGGGATCCTCCCACATGACTTGCATCTTCTGCCGTATCGCGAGCGGAGAGATCCCCGCCGAGATCGTTGCTCGCTCGGAGGGCGCGGTTGCGTTTCGCGACCTCAACCCGCAAGCGCCGACGCACGTGCTGGTCATTCCGAAGGCGCACATCGGAAGCTCAGCCGAGGCGACTGGTGACGCTGGCGCCGCCCTTCTGGGTGATCTCATGCGCCTCGGCGTCGACGTGGCGGCGCAGCTGGGGCTCGCCGAGGCCGGATACCGCCTTGTGATCAATACCGGGCGAGAAGGAGGGCAGACCGTCGGGCACCTGCACCTCCACGTGTTGGGAGGGCGACAGATGCGGTGGCCGCCGGGCTGACGGCCCCGTCGCCGCGCGCCCCTCGCTTCTGGTCCATCTTGCCCTATCCCGCCGCCCCGCCTAGCTTTGCGGTCTATCAATTAACCGGTCCCTTTGCGGGGACTTGAGCGGGGTGATTTCAGGACATGTCAGAAGTCGTCATCCACGAGGATGAAAGCTTCGAGCGGGCGCTCAAGCGCTTCAAGAAGAAGTGTGAAAAGGCCGGGATCCTCTCCGATCTGCGCAAGCATCGGCACTACGAGAAGCCGAGTGAGAAGCGGAAGCGGAAGATGAACGCCGCGCAGCGCAAGACGCGCCGCGGTCGCTCGCATGCCTGAACTGGCCGACCGTCTGCGCGCCGACCAGGTCGTTTCGCGGAAGTCTGCTGACAAGGACCGGACCCTGTTGCTGGGGACGGTCCTTGCTGCGTTGAAGAACAAGGAGCTCGATCTCGGTCGTCCCCTCGACGACGCCGAGGTGGTGGACGTACTCCGAAAGCAGATCAAGCAGCGGCAGGATTCGATCGAGCAATACACTGCCGGTGCCCGCCTCGACCTGGCCCGGCAGGAAGACGCCGAAATGCATCTGCTGAGGACGTACCTACCGCCGGAGATCGATCCGGAAGAGATTCGGGAGGCGGCGCGCACTGCGGTGGCCGGTGGCGCGGGCGATCTCGGCCGGCTCATGGGTATCCTGATGGCACGCTTCAAGGGGAAGGCGGATGGCAAGGTGATCAACCAGATTGCCCGCGAGGCGCTGCAACAGGGATGACCGCCGCCGCGCAGGTTGAGCACGGGGTGCCGTCCCAGAGCGGGGACGGCACCCCGTCGCCGTTGAATCCGGCGATGTCGGCCGCCGCGCTCGACGCACTCGAGTTCGGGGCTGTGCTCGATGTCGTCGCGGACGCGGCGGCGGGACCGCTCGGCGCCGCGGCGTTGCGTGCGCGCACTCCCACCGACAATCTCGAATGGATCCGCGACGAACTCGCGCTCGTGGCAGAAGTTCTTGCGGTGCTGCGCCGCGGCGATGCGCTCGCGGTGTCTCCGGTTCCCGACCTGCGTTCCGCGCTCGGTCGACTGCGCCTGGACGGTGCTGTACTCGAGCTCGCCGAACTCGCCGCGGTTCACGTGGCGCTGCTTGCCGGGCGTGCCATCGCCCTTGAACTCGACCGCCTCGCCGAGCACCTGCCGCGAGTCGCGCAGCTCCGCGTGCCACCAGTCGATCGCGCGCTGGAGCGGATGCTCGAGCAGTCGGTGGGGGACGACGGCGAGTTGCTCGACAGCGCGAGTCCCGCGCTCGCGGCCGCACGCCGGGAGGTGCACACCGCGCGCGAACGCCTGGTGCGGCGGCTCGAAGGGTTGCTTCGTGAACTCGACGGGTCGGCCGTTCCCGGTGGTGCCGCCGTCACGATGCGGGGTGGGCGCTACGTGATTCCGGTACGCCGCGACGCGCGATCGCGCCCCGAAGGCATCATCCACGACGAATCGGGCAGCGCCGGCACGCTGTTCATCGAGCCGACCGCAGCGATTGGGCTGGGCAACGCGATGCGCGCTGCGATTGTCGACGAAGAGCGCGAGACGCTCAAGGTGTTGCGCGACCTCACCGAGCGGTTGCGGCCAACCCGCGGCGCCATCAAGGCGCTGCACCGCATGGCGGTGGAGGTCGATACGATCGTGGCACGTGCCACGTGGGCCCGGCGCGTGGGCGGCGAAATTCCGACCATGCACGATGTGGGGGGCCAGCTCTGCCTTCGCCAGGCGCGGCATCCGCTATTGCTGGCGCGCGGAATCGCGGTGGTCCCGTTCGACCTCGATCTCGATCCGGGTGAGCGCACCTTGCTGATTTCGGGTCCGAACACCGGCGGCAAGACGGTGCTGCTCAAGGCCACCGGACTGATGCTGGCACTGGCGCAGTCGGGGATCGTGCCGCCCATCGGTGCGGCAAGCGAACTGCCGGTGGTGCGTCGGATGTTTGTGGACATCGGCGACCACCAGTCGCTGGCCGACGACCTTTCGACGTTCTCGGCGCACGTCGCCGAACTGCGCCGGATTCTCGATCATGCCGATGACGCAACGCTGGTGGTGCTCGACGAGGTTGGCTCGGGAACCGATCCAGCTGAGGGTGGTGCGCTTGCGATGGCCGTGCTCGAGACCCTCACCAGGCGGGGCACGCTCACGCTCGCCACGACACATCTCGGTGCGCTCAAGACGCTGGCGACGCGGGTGCATGGCGTGGTCAACGGATCACTGCAGTTCGATGCTGCCACACTCTCGCCGACCTACCGGTTTACCAAGGGGATTCCGGGGCGGTCGTATGGTCTCGCCATCGCGCGTCGCCTGGGTGTCGATGCCGACGTTCTCGCTGCCGCGGAGCTGCTGGTACCGGTCGCCGAGCGTGATCTCGACCAGCTGCTCGCGAGCGTGGAGGCGCGTGAGCAGGCGCTAGAGTTGCACGAGGCGGTGCTGCACGACCGAATGGGCGAGGTCGAGCGGCGCGAGGCGGTGGCGAGCATGACCGCCGAATCGCAGTCGGTGCGCGACACTGAACTCAAGAAGCAGGAGAAGGAAGCAGCGCGGGAGCGCGCCAGGCAGGCGAAGGCCTATCTGCTCGAAGCCCGTAAGCGGGTCGAAGGCGCGCTTGCCCTCGCAAAAGGTGCGGTGGATGACGCGACGGCGAGGGAAGCGCGGCGATTGGTCGAGGAAGGCGTGCGGGAGGAATCGCTCAAGCTTGACATCGCCTACGAGTCGGGGCGCGCCGCTGGCAGCGGTCTGACCGTCGGATCCCGGGTCCGCCTCACCACGGGGAGCACCGGTGCGGTCGCCGAGATGCGGAGTGACGGCAAGGCCGTGGTGGTCGTCGGCGCGATGCGTCTCGTGGTTCAGGCCGCGTCGCTCAGCGCCCTGGGGAAGGGCGACGCTGCCGCGAAACCGAAGGTCGAAGTGCCGGTCGGTGACGACGAGGGCAGGGAAGCAGTGTACGAAGTCGACCTGCGCGGCATGCGTGCCGACGAAGCGGAATCGTTCGTGATCGGTGCGATCGACGCTGCTGTGCTCGCCGAGCAGCCACACCTGCGGATCATTCACGGAATGGGCACCGGTGCGCTGCGCGACGTTGTACGCCGGCTCCTGCAGCACGATCGGCGGGTGGCATCGTTCGACTTCGCTCCCAGGCAGCAGGGCGGTACCGGTGTGACGATCGCGGTGATTCGCTGATGGCACGGATTCCCGACGAGACGGTGGAGCAGATCCGTGACACGGCCGACTTGCTCGAGATCGTGCAGGAAAGCGTGCAGCTCAAGCGGCAAGGCAGCGATTATCGCGGGGCGTGTCCGTTCCATGGCGGCACCAACCGCAACTTTGCCGTCATCCCGAAAAAGAATCTCTACTACTGCTTCGTATGTCACGCTGCGGGCGACGTGTTCACGTGGTACCGTGAGCGGTTCGGAATGGATTATCCGAGTGCGGTGCGCGAAGTCGCCCGACGGTATGGGATCGTGATTCCTGAAGCGGCGGAACGCGCCGGTCCGGATCCACGGGAACCGCTCTATCAGGCGTGCGATGCCGCACAAAGCTGGTTTGCAGCACAGTTGCGGGACCTGCCCGAGGGCGACGTAGCTCGGCGATACTTGCTGGAGCGGGAGTTCTCCCTCGAAGCCGCTGCGGAGATCGGGATCGGGTACGCGCCGCGCGGCAACCAGTTCGTCGACGCGATGAGCACGCTTGGCATCGGCGAAGCAGTGCTGATCGAGGCTGCGCTCGTCATGAAGCGCGACGATGGCACCGTCTATCCGCGGTTTCGGGGACGCCTGCTCTTCCCGATCCACGACCTGCGCGGGCGTGTGGTCGGGTTCGGCGGGCGCGTTCTGGGTGCCGGCGAGCCGAAATACCTCAACTCGCCCGAGACGCCAATTTTTCACAAGGGCGAACAGCTTTACCACATCCATCTCGCTCGCAATGCGATCCGGAAGCAGGGGCATGCGATCCTGGTCGAGGGATACTTCGACGTGCAACGCCTCGTCATTGCCGGGATCGAGCATGTCGTGGCACCGCTGGGCACTGCCACCACGGAGCATCAAGCGGCGCTGCTCAAGCGATACAGCACGGACGTGGTGCTGCTGTACGACTCCGATGCGGCGGGCCTCAAGGCGACCTTTCGTGCAGCCGACGTGCTGCTCGCGCACGGACTTCGAGTGCGAGTGGCCACGATGCCTCCGGGCGACGATCCCGATACTGTCGTGCGGCGCGGCGGTGCGGCGGCGATCCAGCCGATGCTGGACGACGCGATCGACGTGATCGAGCGCAAGTTGCAGCTACTCGACGTGAAGGGGTGGTTCGCCGACGCGTACCGATCACGTGAAGCGCTCGATCGGCTCCTCCCGACGCTGCGCGCTGCGTCGGACGCGGTCACGAAGGAGTTGTACATCACCAGGGTCGCCGAGCGCCTTGGAATTCCGCGCGACACGGTGGCGACCGAAACGGCGGCCGGGGTGCGAATCGCCGCGCCGTCGGCGCGCCGCATCGATCCGGCTCGAACGACCCCACCCCGTCCCACCAGGGATCCCGGCGACGTGCCCGGGACCCGTCCCGGCCGAGCGCCGACGGCGGAGGTCGAGCGTTTCCTCCTGCGACTCTTCGCGAACCATCAAGGATGGCTTGATCGCGCGAGGGATGAACTCGAGGCCGCGCGGTTCGTCGTCCCGGGCCATCGCCGCCTGTATGAAGCGCTCGTGGCAACACCGGAAGGTGCGCGTGTGCCGATCGTGCCGGTTGGCCTTGACGCGCGGACTCAGGACGTATTCGACCGGATCGAGGCGCTCGGCCCGTTTCCCGATGACTTTCTGGTGGATCAATGGTATGCAGGCTCGCTGGACGCGTTGGAGGAGCGGGCGTTGTTCGAGAGCATCGCCGCCGATCCCGACCGCGAGAGCCGGGTGCGCCGCCGCCAGGCGCTGAGTCGGGAGGGCAGCCAGCGGTATACATGGTATCTTAAGAATCGCTCCCGGCCCGGTGATGACTGAGTTCCGCCGCAACAATGAGGAATAGCCGCTGATGCATCCAGACCTTCCCAGACTGCTCGACGTGCAGGCCAAGGATCGCCACATTGCAGGCCTCACGACGCAGTTGCGGGAGCTCGACACTGAGGGCGCCACACTCGACCAGGCGCTTGAACGTATCCGGAATGAGATCACCTCGGCCACGCGCATGTCGGACGATTCGGAGCGTCGGCGCGATGATCTTGAGCGAAAGATCGAGGCGAGCCGACAGCATCAGGACCGCCGTCGCGAACGACTCGAGTTTGTCCGCAATCCGCGCGAAGCGGCAGCGCTCATGGGCGACATCGATGTTGCGCGTGGCATCCTCGCGCAGGAAGAATCTGACTGGGTCCGGGTGTCGGAAGAGTCGAGTGATCGGGGCGCGGCGGTCAAGAGCGCTCACGAGCGGCTCGCCGGACTGGAGCAGGAGCAGGCAACCGCACGCACCGATCTGGCAGCGCGGCATGCGACGCTGCGCGACCAGCTTGAGGCAGCGCGTGCGGAGCGCGAATCGGTGGCATCGCAACTCGATCGCACGCTCCGGACTCGCTACGATCGCCTGCGTGGGTCCCGGAAGACTGAAGTGCTCGTCCCCGCGGTGAAAGCGACGTGTACGGCGTGCCATACAACGATCCCGAGTTCGCGGGTCGGCCGGCTCGAATCGGAAGGGCTGCTGCTCGATGGGTGCGAGATGTGTGGCGCGATGATCTACCTCGCCGAGGTCCCTGCCTGATTGCGTCGCCCCGGTGGCGGCTCGTGTCGGCCCCCGACCGGGAGGCCACCCGTTCTCTCGCTGCGGTGCTGACGCTTCCGCTTCCGCTCGCGGCACTCCTGCTCCAGCGCGGATTCGGCGATCTCGTGCTGGCCCGCACATTTCTTCGACCGACCCTCGATTCGCTCGCTGATCCCCTCACGCTCGCTGGCATGGCGGGGGCCGTCCGTGAGGTGGTCGCCGCGGTGCGCGCTGGCGTGCCGATCCTGGTGCATGGCGACTACGACGTCGATGGCCAGTGCGCGACGGCGTTGTTGACGCGTGCGCTGCGCATTGGCGGTGCGACGGTGCATGCCTTTGTGCCGCATCGGATCCGCGACGGGTACGATTTCGGCGCGGCCGGGCTCGCCGAGGCACAGCGTGTCGGCGCGGGGCTGATCCTGACCTGCGATTGTGGTATCACGGCGGTCGAGACTGTACGTCAAGCGAAGGACGCCGGATTTCGCGTGGTGGTGACCGATCACCACCTCCCAGGGCCACTGCTCCCTCCCGCCGATGCGGTGGTTGATCCCCAACGCGCGGACGACAACTCCGGACTCGGCACGCTCTGCGGTACCGGTATCGCATTCAAGCTGGTCGAGGCATTGGTTGAGCCGCTCGGCTTGCCGAAGGCATTGCCGATGCACCTTCTCGACTACGTCGCACTCGCAACCGTCGCCGACGTGGTGCCGCTCGTTGGGGAGAATCGAGTCCTCGTCAAGCACGGTCTGCGTGTGCTCGCCGATTCTCGCTGGGCCGGTCTCCGCGCGTTGCTTCGCCAAACCGACCTCGGCGGCGGGCGCGAGTTACGCGCCGGGCAGGTTGGCTTCATTCTGGCACCGCGCCTCAATGCGGTGGGACGCATCGCCGAGGCGAAGGACGGCCTGCGCCTCCTGCTGACCGATGACGCCGCCGAGGCCGCCACGCTTGCCGCGCAGCTTGACTCGCTCAACCGCGAGCGGCAAACGATGGATCAGCAGATGCTCGACGAGGCACTCGCCGAAGTCGACCTCCGGTACGCTGATCCGGCGGAACACGCGGCACTCGTGCTGACGGGCGACTGGCACGCAGGGGTGGTGGGCATCGTTGCGTCGCGCATCGTGGAGCGCTACGGCCGGCCGACGATTCTGATCGGGCTCGACGGCGACATCGGGAAGGGCTCGGGACGAAGTATCGATCGCTTTGACCTGCACGCCGCGCTCACCGGCTGCGGCGACCTACTGGTGCGGTTCGGTGGCCACCGGATGGCCGCCGGTCTCACGATCCAGCGCGACCAGATCGACGCGTTCCGCGAACGATTTTCCGGCGTCGCGCGCGAATGGTTGGTGCAGGATGACCTGGGTCCGACACAGCGGGTCGACCTCGAGGTTGGTCTGTCAGATGTCACCGACGACCTCGAGCGGCTTGGGCGGTATCTCGAACCCTGCGGCGCCGGCAATCCGTCGCCGGTCTATGGCGTGCGCGGCGTTCGACTCACGAACTCGCGGGTGGTCGGTGCCCACCACTTCAAGACGACCTTGGTTGCCGACGGCCGGTCACTCGATGCGATCGCGTTTGGGTGGGCTGAGCGGATGGCGACGTGCGCTCCCGGGTTGGTCGACGTCGCGTTCAAGCTCGAGCGCAATGAGTATCGTGGCACGTCGTCGCTGCAGGGCAGGCTCGTGGCGCTCGGACCGCATCAGGTGTCGTGACCCGCATCGTAAGCGGAGTCCACGGCGGGCGCCGCCTGATGGTGCCGAAGGACGCGCGAGTGCGCCCGACGGCTGAACGGGTACGTGAAGCGTGGCTCAACATTCTGGGTCCGGCGCTCGACGGCGCCCGCGTTCTCGACCTGTTTGCTGGTAGTGGGGCGCTGGGGCTCGAGGCGCTCTCGCGCGGCGCGTCGCACGTCACCTTCGTCGAACTCGGGCGGGCGTCACTCACGGCGATCGGGAAGAACATCGAGGCCCTGGGCGTCGAGGACGCTACCGAGGTCTGCCGGGGCGACGCCATGGGGTTCGCTGGCGCCTTGACCGCCGGCGCGTTCGACCTGGCGCTGGCGGATCCGCCGTTCTCTGCCGATTTTGCAGAACGGCTGGTGGCGCACTGGCGCGCCGTGCCGTTTGCCGGGATCCTTGCTGTCGAACATCCGTCGTCCGTGACCATCACTGATGGCGAGACCCGCCGGTGGGGCGACATCGCCGTCACTTTCCTGCGAGCACCATGAGCCGCATCGCGATCTATCCGGGATCCTTCGATCCACCAACCCGCGGGCACGAAGACCTCATTCGTCGCGCGCTCGCTGTGGTCGATCACCTGATCGTTGCCGTGGCGATCAACTCGAATAAGCAGCCGCTCTTTTCGGTGGAGGAGCGGCTCCACCTGCTGCAGGTCGCAGTAGGCGACGATCCGCGGATCGAGTTTGCGTCATTCGCTGGCCTCCTCGCCGACTTCGCGCGGGAGCGGGGCGCCACGCTCAACATCCGTGGACTCCGCGCGGTGACTGACTTCGAGTACGAGTTCCAGATGGCACTGATGAATCGCAAACTGAGCCCCGTGCTCGAGTCGGTGTTCCTGGTGCCATCGGTTGAGCTGACGTACCTGTCGTCATCGCTGGTTCGGGAGGCCGCACGGTTCGGCGCCAATCTCGACGGACTCGTGCATCCGGCAGTCGCAGAGGCTTTGCGCAAGCAGTTCGCCACGTGACGTTTCGAGACCGATTGCGAGCGCGCGCGGCGGGTCGTCGCGCGCGCATCGTCTTTCCAGAGGGCGACGATCCGCGGATTCGTCAAGCCGCCGATACGCTTGCGCGACTCGGCATCGCGGAGCCACTTCTCCTCGGCCCCGGATGCACCGACCCAGCCGGTCACGAGCTCATCGCGGAAGTTGGTGAGCGTCTGCGGTCGCGGCGCCCTCAGGCCATTCGTGACGGTATCCATGCGCTTGACGTCGCCAGTGATCCGCTCCGGTTCGCGGCCGGGCTCGTGGCAATCGGCGGAGCCGACGGGTGTGTCGCGGGCGTGCGCACCGCGACGTCCGAGGTGCTGCGTGCGGCGCTCTGGGCCATCGGGACGCGAGTTGCTGGCGGGAGCGTCACGGCGGCGATGTACCTCGGAGTGCCGGACGGCCGGGTGTTCACCTTCACCGACATTGCCGTGCTGCCGACCCCGACCGCCGAACAGCTGGCACACGCGGCGCTCGCCGCATCTCGCGACCGCGAGATGCTGGTGGGAGACACGCCGCGGGTCGCGTTCCTTTCGTACAGCACCGCCGGGAGCGCTGACGGGCCGGAGGTCGCACGTATCCGCGAGGCGATCGCGATCTTTCGGCAGCTCGCGCCCGACGTGGTCGCCGACGGTGAGCTGCAGGTCGATGCCGCGATCGTCCCCGACGTCGCGAACAGCAAGTGTCCCCGGTCGCCGCTCAAGGGCGCGGCCAACATCCTCGTGTTTCCTTCCCTCGACGCCGGTAACATCGGCTACAAGCTGGTCGAGCGACTGGCGGGCGCGAGTGCGGCCGGCCCCTTGTTGCAGGGTCTCGCGCGGCCAATGTCCGACCTGTCGCGCGGGGCCTCCCCGGATGATATTGTGGATGTGGCAGCGATGGTGGCGCTGCAGTCGGGCGTGCCGACCAACTGACCTCAAGGAGTTGCGACGATGGCTTTCAACGCGAAGCGCGAGCCGAGTGGAATCTCAGTGGTGACGGTCGAGGGACAGCTCATCGTGGCCAACCGTCAGGAGCTCAAGCAGCTCGTCGGCGATGCCATCGAGGCCGGCGACCGGAAATTCCTCTTCGACTTTGGGCCGACGGCCTACATCGATTCGTCCGGGCTCGGCGCGCTGGTGTCGATCAACAAGAAGGTGCGCGAGGCCGGTGGTGAGTTGCGGCTCGCCGGACTGAACGAAGACCTCCGCTCGCTCTTCGAGCTCACCAAGCTCGATACCCTCTTCGTGATCGCCGACTCGGCGTCCGAGGCCCTCGCGGGCTTCTAGTTGTCGATGCATCGGCACGAGGCATTGACGGGTCGCGGATCAGGCGGCCGCGAACACTTCCATCTCGACTTGCACACCGATGTGTCGCAGGTGGGGCATGTGGTCGAGGCGGTCGCCGCGTGCTGCTTCGCCGGCGCCAAGACGTCGAGCCGGACGCGATTCCGTCTCTGCACCGTGGTGGCCGAGGCGGTCGCGAACGCAATGGTGTATGGCAACCGGAATGATCCGGCCCGGCGGGTCAGCGTCGACGTTGAGCTTCTGCCCGATCAGGTTGTCGTTGCTGTCACCGACGAGGGGGAGGGCTTCGATCCCTCGACCGTTCTCGATCTCACCGATGACCCCACGCTCGACGACGAGTCTGGCCGTGGCCTCTTCATGATCCGCCGGCTCGCCGACGCCGTCGTCTTCAACGCGCGGGGAAACACGATCTGGATGACGCTGCCCCGGCTCTGAGCCACCTCGGTCGAGTGCTGCCACCGTTGGGGGCCCTCGCTGGCGCGACCATCCGCCTGTGGCACCTCGAACACGATGTCTGGCGCCTTGTGGCTGGTGACGACGGCAACGGCGCCCGGGTACCCCGTGCGCCTCGCACCGCGGGCACGGACGCGGCGTGGCTTGCCGTGCCCGATGCCCCCGGGCTCTTTCTCGAAGTGGTGCCCGAACCTGGCGGGTCGGCGGATGACGTTGGCCGTCGGCTACTCCCGGTGATTCAAGCACTGCTTCACGCCGAACAGACCGCGTCGGATCTCACCGGTGAACTCGCGTCACGCTACGAAGAGATCGATCTGCTCTACAGCATCGGCGAGATGCTCGGTCGCGCGCGAGCAGTCGATGAGGTCGCGGCCGTCATTCTGCGGGAGATCACGGCGGTGGTCGGCGCCCAACGTGGCGGGTTGCGGGTGTTCGATGATGCAACCAACATGCTCCGCAGTGTTGCGATGACCGGAGCGCCCACCGGGCCGATCCCGATCGACATCTCGATCGAGGACCCTGACGCGATCGTTGCGCGCGCGTACCGCAGCCACAAGATCGCGACGGGCCCACAGCCCGGCTGGGTCGAGGGCGAACTGCTGGCGGTACCGATTGTCTACGCCGGGGCGGGGCAACCGGCGCGCGTTGTTGGCGTCCTCGCGTTGGCGGACCGGGCTGGCGGCGGTTCGTTCACGCGAGAAGAAACCAAGCTGGTCGCGGCGGTCGCAACCCAGATTGGTGCGGCGCTCGAGCACGCGCGCCTCGTCGGACTGGAGCGGGAGCAACAGCGACTCGAACGCGAACTCGAATTGGCCCACGACCTCCAGGTGCGGCTGATGCCCACGCCAGACGTGCTGCGGGGCGACGCCGATGTCGCGGTGCAATCGTTCGCGGCCGAGTCGCTGGGTGGTGATTTCTACACCTTCCTCCGCCTCGGACGTGGTCGGGTCGGCGTGATGCTTGGCGATGTCTCGACGCATGGATTCTCGGCGGCGCTGATCGCGGCGCAGGTGATGGCTGCGGTGGGTATTCATGCCAGTGCCGATGCCGCGCCCGACGAGACGCTGACCCTGCTCCGCGCGTCGCTGGCCGAAGAGCTGGCCTCGACCGAGATGTACCTCTCGGTCTTTTACGCCGTCCTCAACCCGACGGCTGGGCAACTGGCGTTTGCCAACGCTGGGCATCCGTACGCGTTCCGGGTGCCGCGATTCGGGCCGGCGGCGCGGCTCGCGCCGACGTCGCCGCCGCTCGGACTCGCGGAGACTGCGTTCGAACGCCGCGTGGTGCCATGGCACTTCACGCATGACCTGCTGGTCTGCTTCACCGACGGACTCGTCGATCAACAGGGTGCAGGCGGTGAGCGGTACGGCGAAGTGCGGCTGTTGACGGTGATCGAGGAGGCTCGTACCCTGGCGCCGGCGGCGATTGTCGCCGCGGTGTATGCCGATCTTGACGCATTCGGCGGCGACGCGGCGGATGATCGTACGCTGCTTGTGATGAGGATGTAGCGTGCGCGCGAGAAAATCGCTGGGCCAGCACTTTCTCACCGATCCGCGGCTGCTGGCGCGGATCGCCGCCGCGACGACGGCTGGGCCGGGCGACGTCGTACTCGAGATCGGGCCAGGGAAGGGCACACTGACCGAGGCGTTGCTTGATACCGGTGCGACGGTGGTGGCGATCGAACGCGACGATCGGTTGAGCGCCCGGCTCACGCGCCGGTTTGCCGGTCGCAGTTTTGCGCTGGTGAACGGTGACGCGCTGGAGCTCTCGTGGTCCGACCTGGTGCGGCCGTGGACCGTGCAGGGCATGACGTGGCGCGTCGCGGGCAACATTCCCTACTACATCACGTCGCCGCTCCTTGATGTGGCACTCACGCCACCGCTTCCGGCCAGCGTCACATTTCTCGTCCAGAAGGAAGTCGCTGATCGGGTGGTGGCGGCGGCGGGGCATCGCGACTACGGCGGCCTGTCGATTGGCATTCAGGCTGTCGCGACTCCGTCGCTGGAGTTCATCATCCCTGCAGGCGCGTTCACTCCAGCGCCCAAGGTCGACAGTGCGGTGCTGCATCTGGTGCCGCGCGCCGAGCCACTGGTGCGCCACGATCAGATCAGGGATTTTCGGCGATTGGTCACGTCGGTCTTTTCGTATCGCCGCAAGCGGATGCAGAAGGCGTTGCGCGAGGCGTTGGGGTATGATGCACTGCGCGCGGCGGCGGTGCTGGCCGGGGCGGGGATTGATCCGGACGTGCGGGCGGAAGTGGTGACCGTCGAGCAGTTCGCGCGGTTGCTGTGCGTCGTCAGGACGAGTTGAGCGTCTGCAGGGCTGGGTGAAACGTTGAGGCAAATCGGTGTCGTCGCGGCAAGTACCGGTCCAACTACCGAAGGGAGATATCCATGCCGTTCGTGAAGGTCAGCGCCGCCCCCGCGACCGTTATATTCTTTCTGGACGTCGGCCATGGCCAACCGGTTGTCCTGATCCACGGCTGGCCGCTCAGCCACCGCTTGTGGGAAGCGCAGGTCAACGCGTTG
>JANMSC010000482.1:0-2752 GCA_031388885.1 Gemmatimonadales bacterium
CCGACTTCATCGCGTGCGCCGAGCACCTCGTGGCGGAAGGGCACGTGGCAATGGGGCGGCTCGCGATCGAGGGCGGTAGCGCAGGGGGGCTGCTCATGGCCGCCGTGACCAACCTCCGTCCCGACCTGTTCGGGGCGGTGGTGAGCCAGGTGCCGTTCGTCGATGTGATCAACTCGATGTCCGACCCCTCGCTGCCGCTGACGGTGGGTGAGTACGAAGAATGGGGGAATCCCGACGTCCGGGAGGAGTTTGGCTGGATGCACGCGTACTCGCCGTATGAAAACGTGCGCGCTGCGGCCTATCCGCCGATGCTGGTGCGCACGTCCCTCAACGACTCGCAGGTGATGTACTGGGAGCCGGCGAAGTACGTGGCGCAGCTGCGGTCGCTGAAGACGAATGACACGCCACTGCTCTTCCTCACCAACATGGGTGCAGGACACGGCGGGGCATCGGGCCGATACGACCGGCTGCGCGAGATCGCGACGGATTACGCCTTTGTCTTGACGATGCTGAAGGTCGATGAATGAGAAGGGAGAAGGGAGAATCGCTGTCCTCTCTTCTCTCTTCTCACTCCTGCAACGCCTGCCACGCCTTCAGCGCGAGCATCAACGCGGTGTCTGCCGCCGGCGCAAGCGCGACGAGATGCCCCATCTTGCGGCCCGGACGCGGCTCGGCCTTGCCGTAGAGGTGCAGCCGCACGCCAGTCACCGCGAGCGCGCGATCCCATTGCGGTTCGCCCTCCGCCCAGAGGTCGCCCAGCAGGTTGACCATGGCGGCGGCACACATCGGTGCGGTGTTGCCGAGCGGTAGTCCGGTGAGGGTCCGCACCTGCTGTTCGAACTGCGACGTGACGGCTGCATCGAGGGTCCAGTGTCCGCTGTTGTGCGGACGCGGCGCGACCTCGTTCACCAGCAGCGCGCCATCCACCACGAAACATTCCACGCCCATCACGCCGACATAGTCGAGCGCAGTGACAATGCGTTGCGCTGTTTCGCGCGCGGCTGCGCTCAATGCGGCGGGTACCTGCGCGGGAACCACCGTGGTATGGAGGATACCGTTGACGTGCACGTTCTCGGCGACGGGCCACGTGACGACGCTGCCATCCTCACCTCGGGCCACCATGATCGAGATCTCGCGTTCGAACGTGACCCGACGCTCGAGAATGCACGGTGCAGGGCCGAGGTGTTCGTAGGCCGCGAACAATTCCTCGGACGTGGCGACGCTTGCTTGACCCTTGCCATCGTACCCCATCCGCGCCGTCTTCAGGATTGCCGGTCCACTGATGGCGTGCCACGCACCCGCGAGATCGGCGGCCGACCTGATGGGTACCCACGGAACGACCGCAATGTCGAGTGACGCGAACAGGGCCTTTTCGTCGAGCCGGTCCTGGGTCGGTGCGACGGCGGCAGCCGATGGACGCACGGGGACGTGCGCGGCCAGGGCACGAAGCGCCTCCGCGGGGACGTTCTCGAATTCGGTGGTGATTGCGGCACACTGAGACGCGAATGCGGACAGGGCGGTTGGATCGGACCATGGCCGGGCGACGTGTGCATCGGCGATTTGGGCCGCGGGCGCATCTCGATCTGGGTCGAGGACGACCACGCGGAAGCCGAGGCGCTGCGCCTCCATCGTGAACATCCGCCCGAGTTGGCCGCCACCAACGACGCCGAGCGTGGCTCCCGGCAGGATCACGGCGTACCCGGCGGCAGCGTGAGCGCTCGAACCGTGACGTCGAGCGTCGCTCGAAACGCACGCAGCTTGTCGGCAAGCGCGGCGTCGGTGCCCGCGAGCATCGAGATGGCAAACAGGGCAGCGTTGTGGGCGCCGGCGTCGCCGATGGCAAAGGTCGCGACCGGCACGCCACTTGGCATCTGCACGATCGACAGGAGTGAGTCGAGCCCTTGCAGATGCCTGGTCGGCACGGGTACGCCGAGGACCGGAACGGTGGTCTTGGCGGCGAGCATGCCCGGAAGATGTGCGGATCCGCCCGCGCCCGCGATGATGCACCGCAGGCCTCGCTGCTCGGCCTCGCTGGCGTAGGCGTACAGCAGGTCTGGTGTGCGGTGGGCCGAGACGACGCGTGTCTCGTACGACACGTCGAATTCGACGAGGCGCGCCGCGGCGTGCTGCATCACCACCCAGTCGGAATCGCTGCCCATGACCAGGCCGACCAGCACGCTGGACGTCATACCGTCGCCTTGCTCCGGTCGATGTGGCCCCGTGCGGCGAGTGCCGCCTGCGCGGCCGCCAGCCGTGCGATCGGCACGCGGAAGGGCGAACACGACACATAGTTCATCTTGAGTGTTTCGCAAAATGTGATCGAACTCGGATCACCGCCATGTTCGCCACAGATGCCGAGCTTGAGGTCGGCGCGGGTGGCGCGCCCGAGTTCACATGCCATTCGGATCAGCTTGCCGACCCCGTTCAGGTCGAGAGTCTGGAACGGATCGTTCTCCATGATGCCCGATTCGACGTAGTGCGGCAGGAACCGGCCAGCATCGTCGCGCGACAGGCCATACGTCGTTTGCGTCAAGTCGTTGGTTCCAAACGAGAAAAACTGCGCCTCACGGGCGATCTCGTCGGCCGTGAGTGCGGCGCGGGGCAGCTCGATCATGGTGCCGAGCAGGAATGGCACCGTGAGCTGCCGTTCGCGGAACACTTCCTCTGCAATCTGGCGCACCCGCAGCGACTGGCGGCGGAACTCCACCACGGTCGCGACCAGGGGGATCATCACCTCGGGCATCACGCGGCC
>JANMSC010000295.1:0-4565 GCA_031388885.1 Gemmatimonadales bacterium
GACGTGCGCGACGACCTGCTCGCCGGACGCGAGCCACTCTCGCGCATTCTCGGCGCAGCAGCGGCGCTGCCGCCAACCGGTGTCCTGCATGTCCGAACCACGTTTCGCCCAGCGCCGCTGCTGGCCCGGTTGGGCCAGCACGGCTTCCAACATCGCAGCGAGAGCTACGCAACCGACGACTGGTCCACCTGGTTCTGGCGTGTTGCCATCAGCGCATCGCCTCCGGCGGTCCCGGCGGAACCAACGCCCCTGGCACACGGTGTGATGGACCTGCGCCTCCTGCCGCCGCCCGAACCGATGCTCCGCATCGTCGAACGACTCGAACGTGGTGAGGCCGACTTCGACGTCTACCTGCCCTTTTATCCCGAGCCGTTGCTCCCGATCCTGACACGTTACCAGTGCGGCCTGGAGCTTGTCGCGGAGGGAAGTGACGGGGTTCATGTGCGGGTGACACGAGTCTGACCCGGCTTCGATTTGGCGCTGCCGCCATCGTGCTGGTTGCCGGTATCGTGGCGTGGCTCGTGGGCTATCGCGACGTGGCGGCCACTGCCTGGACCGCCGGCCTTGTGGTGGTCGGCAGTCTGGTCGTTATCCAGACGCTGCGTGGCATGTTTCGCGGCCGATTTGCCGCCGACGTTGTCGCCTCGATGGCGATCGTCGGTGCGTTCGCACTCGGCCAACCGTTCGCCGGTCTGGTGATCGTGGTGATGCAGACTGGCGGCGAGGCCCTCGAGCGCTACGCCGAGGGGCGGGCGTCGCGTGCGCTACGCGAGCTGGAGGACGCGGCGCCCCGCATCGCGCACCGGGTGCGCGGCGGCGCCACCAACGATGTTCCGGTTGACGAGATCGCGATTGGCGACGCGATCCTCGTGCGGCCGGGCGAAATGGTGCCATGCGACGGCACCATCATTTCGGGCCAGTCACACCTCGATACGGCAACGCTGACGGGGGAACCGATTCCGGTGCGCGCGAATCCGGGCCTGCGCGTGTTGAGCGGTACGCTCAACCTCGAAGGCCCGCTCACGATTCGCGCGACGTCCGTCGCCGCCCAGAGTCAATACAGCCGCATCGTCGAGCTGGTGCGAACGGCGCAGACGACACGGGCACCGTTCCAGCGGGTGGCTGATCGCTACGCGGTGTGGTTCACGCCTATCACGATCGCCGCGTGCGTGGTGGCATGGTTCGTCACTCGCGACCCTGTGCGGGTGCTGTCGATCCTCGTGGTCGCGACGCCCTGCCCGCTCATCCTCGCTGCGCCGGTGGCATTCGTTGCCGGCATCAATCGTGCTGCCCGCTCCCACTTGATCGTGCGCAATGGTGGCGCCCTCGAGGCGCTAAGCACCATCGATGTCGCGGTGTTCGACAAGACCGGCACGCTCACCATCGGCCATCCCGAGGTGGTCCGCACCGTCGCCGCACCAACGTTTGACGCCGACGTGGTGTTGCAGCTTGCCGCAGCGGTGGAGCGCGGCTCGGGGCACCTGCTCGCGCGTGCGCTGGTCGCGGCAGCGGATCATCTTCCGGTTCACGAAGCGACCGACATTGTCGAAACGCCGGGCGCTGGCGTCACGGGTGTCGTGGACGGCCGACAAGTCACGGTGGGTGCGCCCAGTCACATCCGCACCGTGCATCCGGGTACCGCAACGGCCCTGGAGGCCTTGCTGCCTCGCGAGTCAGCACTTCGTGCAGCGGTTGCGATCGACGGCGTTGCGGCTGGCTACGTCGAGTACGCGGATCGCATCCGCCCAGGAATGCGTCGCGTGATTGATCGATTCCGCGCGCTTGGCGTGCGCCACGTGGTGCTCCTCAGTGGCGATGCAACCGTCAACGTGCAGGCCGTCGCCGCCGATGTCGGAATCGAGGAGGCATATGGCGATCTCACGCCAGGCGACAAGGTCGCCGCCGTCGCGGGGATGATCCGCAATGGGCGACGCGTCCTGATGGTCGGCGATGGAACGAACGATGCGCCCGCCCTCGGTACCGCCACGGTCGGACTCGCCCTCGCCGCCGGCGGCAGCGCTATCTCGACCGAAGCGGCCGACGTGATCCTGCTGACGGATGACCCTGCCAACCTGCCCGACGCCGTAGCCGTGGGCCAGCGCACCATGCGGATCGCACGCCAGAGCATCTGGGGTGGCATGACGCTCAGCATGGTGGCGATGGGGTTCGCGGCAGCCGGCATGCTTCCGCCGGCGATCGGCGCGCTGGTCCAGGAAGGGATTGATGTCGCGGTAATCGTGAACGCGTTGCGGGCAAGTCGATAGATTCCCGCCATGCTCGTCCCCAAGCTCTTCACATCCCTTCGCGGGTATACCCGCCGACAGTTCACCGCCGACGCCACAGCCGGCATCATTGTCGGCATCGTCGCCCTCCCGCTCGCGGTTGCGTTCGCCGTCGCGAGCGGTGTGACGCCAGAACGCGGCCTCTACACCGCCGTGGTCGCGGGCTTCATCATCTCTGTCCTCGGCGGATCGCGCGTCCAGATCGGCGGGCCGACCGGCGCGTTCGTCGTGATCGTGTACGGGATCGTACAAACCCACGGCATCGATGGGCTGCTCGTGGCGACCCTGATGGCGGGCGTGATCCTCGTGGGGCTGGGTCTAGCCCGCCTCGGCGCGATCATCAAGTTCATTCCGTATCCGGTGGTGGTCGGGTTCACGAGCGGGATCGCCGTGATCATCTTCACTACCCAGATCAAGGACTTCTTCGGCCTGCCCATGGGTGCCGTACCGGTGGGATTCGTCGAGGCGTGGCTTGCGTACGCCCGACAGGTCAACCACATCAACCCGATCGCGGTCGGTGCCGCCGTCAGCACGATGATCATCGTGCGGTACTGGCCGCTCGTCAGTCGGCGTGTGCCGGCGCCTTTCGTGGCACTCGTCGCGCTCACGGCGGCGGCATCACTCCTCTCGCTTCCGCTCGAAACGATCGGGAGTCGTTTCGGCGAGATTCATTTCGGGCTCCCGTCACCGTCGTTCCCGACGGTCTCGTTGACCGACGCGCGTGCCCTGGTGGGGCCTGCTGTCACGATCGCGATCCTTGCCGCGATCGAGTCCCTCCTCTCGGCGGTGATCGCCGACGGGATGATCGGCGGCCGGCACCGCTCGAACATGGAACTCGTGGCCCAAGGGGTCGCCAACATCGCAAGCCCGTTGTTCGGTGGGATTCCCGCGACCGGCGCGATCGCGCGCACGGCGACCAACGTGAAGAGCGGTGGCCGCACGCCAGTCGCGGGTATCATCCACGCCATCACGCTGCTGCTGATCACGCTCTTCTTCGGGCACTACGCGGCGCTCATTCCGATGGCCGTGCTCGCAGGCATTCTCGTGGGTGTGGCCTGGCACATGAGCGAATGGCGAACGTTCCGCAGTCTCCTGCGTGCGCCCCGGAGCGATGTGGCGGTGCTGGTCACGACATTCACGCTGACCGTGCTCATCGACCTCACCGTCGCCATTCAAGTCGGGATGGTGCTCGCGGCCTTCCTGTTCATGAAGCGAATGGCCGACGTGACCGACGTGCGCAGCGTGGCCGACGCCCTGAACGAACCGGATATCGAGAGCACCGATACCACAGAAGCGGTGTTCCGGCGTCATATCCCCAACGGCGTGGCGGTCTACGAGATCAATGGGCCGTTCTTCTTCGGCGCCGCAAGCGCATTCAGCAACGCGGTGGAACAAGTCGCCTCGAAGCCGCGTGTCCTGATCATCCGGATGCGGCATGTGCCGGCGATCGACGCGACCGGCTTGTACGCGCTCAAAGTCGTCGTCGACCGCGCCCACCGGGATCGTACCCGCCTTATCGTCGTCGAAGTGCAGCCGCAACCGCGCCGGGCGATCGATCGGATCGGGCTCGGCGTGGAGGTTGTGGCGTCGCTCGATGAGGCACTGGCGATGGCGGCTACGCCGCCGTCCTGAGCGATAGCGAAGGACGGCGGCCGTACATCGCCGTCCTACTTCGTCACCACCAGCGCCGTCACCATCCCGAGCATGCCGTGCTCGCTCTCCGCATGCGAGAGGATGTGACAATGGAAGGCCCACGTCCCGGGGTTGGTGCACTTCACCAGCACGTCCCACCGCTCGCCTGGGGCGACATTGAGTGTGTCGCACCTGAACGGCGCCGGCAGGTCCCAGCCGTCCTTGGCGATCACCGTCATGTGCATGCCGTGCAGGTGCATCGGGTGAATCATCATCCCTTCGTTCATGAACCGGATCCGCACAGTCTGTCCGAGCTTCGCCACAATGGGCTCGGTGGCGGGGAATCCCTTGCCGTTGACGGTGTAGCCGTGCGCCACGTCGTTGAGGATCATGACGTAGTCGACGTCGACTCTGGGCTCACGCGATCGGTCCTTCGGCTCGACGACGAACGCGCCGAGGAGGCCCATCGACACCTGCTTGGTGGCGTTGTGGTGCGAGTGGTACATGTGTGACCCGGAGTTCGGCACGGTGAACTCGTAGGTGTACGACGCGCCGGGCTTGATCGGCGGCTGGGTGATATAGGGCACGCCGTCCTGATCGTTCGGGAGCTCAAGACCGTGGAAGTGAATTGCGGTGGATTCGCTCAGGTTG
>JANMSC010000303.1:0-3601 GCA_031388885.1 Gemmatimonadales bacterium
CTCGGCACCACGCAACACACGGCAGTCGCACCGTCGATCGCGTCGGCGAGGCTGTTGGTCGCCACGAGCCGTACGTCGAGCGGTGCGTCGGGCAGGAAGATCGGGTTCTCGTGCCGCGTGTTGATCGCCTCCGCGACGTCCTGCTCGTACGCCCAGAGCCGGACGTTCACTCCCTTGCGCGCAAGAAGGTCGGCGAGCGTGGTGCCCCAGCTGCCGGCTCCGAGGACAGCGACGCTAGTCACGCGGAGCCGCCGAGTTGCGGGGAGCCGCGGAGATACCGGTCGTAGTCACGACGGCACTAGGGGCACGGGTTGACCTCTGCGACCAAAGCGTGATTCGGTGCCGTTGAGCAGGCGCTTGATGTTGGCGCGATGGAACCAGACGATCGCGACGCACAGGGCGATGATCAGCGGCAGGGCCGGGCGTGCGGCTGGGTGCAGGAACCAGACGGCAACCGGGAGCAACAGCGCCCCGACGATGCTCCCAAGCGACACGAATCCGGTGAGGCGCGTGATGACCGCCCATGTGGCAACGGCAATGACCCACGCCCACGGTGCGAGCCCGAGCACCACGCCACCGCCGGTGGCAACACCCTTGCCGCCCTTGAAGCCGACAAACACCGAAAAGACGTGGCCGATCACCGCGACCGTGCCGAGCAGTACCGATCCGACGCTGCCGAGGCCAACTCGCGGCGCGATCAGAACGACTGGAATGACGCCTTTCAAGACGTCAAACAGGCCGATCGCAATGGCGAGTGGCCACCCCACCTGACGGAACGCATTGGTCGCGCCGAGGTTGCCGCTGCCCGTCGTGCGCAGGTCGATCCCCTTCGCGGCGCGAACTACGAGGTACGATGTCGGGATCGCGCCGATGAAGTACGTCGCCACGATCGCTCCAATCAGGCCCGCGTTCATTGCTTGGCCCCGCGACGATTGAGCTTGAGGCGCACCGGTGAGCCGGCGAAGCCCCAGACCTTTCGGAACCCGCGAATGAGATAGCGCTGGTAGGACTCCGGCACGGCGTCGGGACGGTTGCAGATGATCACGATCGTGGGCGGCGCCGACTCGACCTGCGTGGCATAGAGCAGTTTCACCTCTTCACCGGCCTTCTGCGGTGGGGCCGCACGCTCGAGCAGGTCCTGCAGCACCTTGTTCACTTCCGCCGTTGGCACGCGCACCTTACGCGCTGCCGCCATGTCGATGATCATGTCGAGAATTTTGCGAACACGTTGCCCAGTGAGCGCCGACCCGTAGATGAACGGCACGAACTCGAGGAACGGCGCCTTGTCGATCAGGATCTCTTCGCCGCGCTTGGCCGTGTTGGCATCCTTCTCGGGAATCAGGTCCCACTTGTTGACCATCACGATCAGCGCGCAACCCTGGTCCCACGCCTGATTGGCAATCCGGAGGTCCTGGTTGTGCATGCCGCGCTCGGCATCGACCACGAGAATGCACACGTCGGCGCGGTGGATCGCGCGCTCGGTGCGGATGTTGGAGTAGAACTCCAGGGAATCGTCGACCTTCGCCTGCCGGCGGAGGCCGGCGGTATCGACGAACGTCAGCACGTGTCCGTTGTACGTGAACTGGGAATCGATGGCATCGCGCGTGGTGCCTGCGATCGGTGTCACCACCAGTCGCTCTTCACCGAGCAGTTTGTTGACGAGCGATGACTTGCCCGCGTTGGGGCGACCGACCACCGCGATCCGGATTTCGCTTTCGCTCACCGCGTCGTCCATCTCGGGGAGCTTCTTCACGATCTCGTCGAGCAAGTCGCCGCTGCCCTTCCCCGTGCCGGCCGATACTGGCCACGGCTCGCCGAGTCCGAGCTCGAAGAACTGGAACCGGGCGTCGCGATCAGTAAGCTCGTCGAGCTTGTTGACGGCGAGCACGACCTCGCGGCCCGACGTGCGCAGCCGCTTGGCAATGTCGGAATCGATCGGATTCAGGCCGTCCTTGCCATCGACCAGCAGCACGACCAGGTCTGCCTGCTCGACCGCGCGTTCGACCTGGGCCCGGATCGCCTTGTCCATGGTTTCGTCGGAACCGGGAACCAGACCGCCGGTATCGACTACCCAGAAATCACGGCCGTTCCAGGTGCCGTCGCCGAAGTGTCGGTCACGGGTGGTACCGGCGCGCTCCGAGACGATTGCGTTGCGACCGCCCACCAGACGATTGAAGAGCGTGGACTTGCCGACATTTGGGCGGCCGATCAGCGCCACGGTGGGCTTGCTCATGCGGCCACCAGCTGGTCGAGGGCGTCAACGAAGTTCCTGGAAATGCGAACCGGCATTGGCACCGCAGCCGCGAGCGCCACGACCGAAAGCGAATCGATGAACAATCCGTCATCATTGACCGATTCGCCTGGGAGCAGCGCGAGATCAATGTCCGTTAGCGACTCGAGTGCTTCCTGCATCGACCGCCCCGACAGGAGACCGGCGGTGGTGACGCGTGGCCCGAAGAGGTCGTTGGTCACGGTGATGAGTTGGAAGAATGCGCCTGTCTCCGCCGCCAGCGGCTCAAGCACCATTGGCATCAGCGGGCCCATCGACGCGCCGGTGACGACTGCGATCCGGCGGCCTTCCCAGCCCCGCAGTCGTTCTCCGCCCTCGCGCACCTGCTCCTGCAGCCAGCGCACCGACCCGACACCATTTTCGACCTGATCAAACGACCCGTACGCCTCGGCCGGCGGCAACGTCATCTCGGCGCGCAGGTAGAGCTCGTCCGCGCCGTACGCCCACATGACGCCGCGCTCGTGCATCGCCCGCGACGCGGCCGCTTCGACGCGCACGACCGCGTCGCGACATTCCTTCACGTCGGGTTCGCGCACGAGGTGGTGCTTGCTGAACTCGGTGAGACCGACGGGAACGACTGACACCGTGAGGATCTCAGGCCCGAAGGCGTAGAGCTCGTCGAGGGTCTGGGTGAGGATGGCGCCGTCATTCACGCCGGGTGACATCACGATCTGGGTGTGGAACTCGATCCCGTGATCGGCAAACTGGCGCAGCTGGGCGAGGATCTCTGGCGCCTGCGGATTACGCAGGACCCAGCGGCGCACGACGGGGTCGGTTGCGTGGACCGACACATAGAGTGGCGACAGGCGATAGTTGATAATCCGGTCGGTATCGCGCTGCTTCAGGTTGGTGAGCGTCGCGAAGTTGCCGTAACGAAACGAGAGCCGGTAGTCGTCGTCACGAATCGAGAGCACGTCACGCAGTCCGTCCGGATTCCCTTCGACGAAACAGAAATCGCAGCGGTTGGCGCAGCGGCGGATGCGGGGAGGCTCGACCGCCACGCCGAGGGGTTCCTCCACCGGGCGCTCAACCTCGACCTCGTACTCGGCGTCGTCGCCGGGGAGCCGGTACACCAGGGAGAACTGTTCGTCGGCGGTCAGGAACTCCCAGTCGAGAAAATCCTCGAGGTCCGTGCCGTCGACCGTGACGAGCTCTGCCCCGGCGACCAGCCCAAGCTCTTCGCCAATTGATTCGGGCAGCACGCCCGTGACCTTGATCATTCGTCCACGCCTCTCGAAGCTCCGGTCAATATGGCCCTATCTCTGCATGGGGACAAGGGTTAGGGGTTGTGACTTCAAGTTGTATAGCGGG
>JANMSC010000304.1:0-13532 GCA_031388885.1 Gemmatimonadales bacterium
TATCCTATAGCGGCACGCCGCCACCGCAACCTGCGGCCTCGATGACACCCACCGGACAGCCCTGACATGGCATCGATCGACCAGCTCGGCGTACCGCTGGATCTCGGCGCATCCCGCCGCGGCGTCGAGATGGGTCCTTCCGCCGTCCGGCTGGCGCAGCTCGCCGCGCGCCTTGAGCTGCTCGGTCATCAGGTCACCGACACCGGTGACGTGCCAGTCCCAACGCGCGAAACGTTGCGCTTTGGTGGTGGTATCGACTTCCTCCCGACCATCACGGCGATCTGCCGCGACGTGGCGGAGCGGTGCGCCGGCATCGTGCGCGCCAACCGTATTCCGCTGGTGCTGGGCGGCGATCATTCGCTGAGCGCCGGATCCGTTGCTGGCGTTGCGACGGCGCTCGCCGAACGAGGGCAACGCCTCGGTCTGGTCTGGATCGATGCGCACGCCGACCTGAACACGCCGGACACCACTCTCAGCGGCAACGTGCATGGGATGCCGGTTGCACACCTGCTCGGTCATGGCGACCCTGGATTGGCGTCGCTCGCGTCACCGTCGCCCGCGGTCCGACCCGAACACCTGGTCATCATCGGCGCGCGCGACCTCGACCAGGCGGAACGGGCGAATGCACGGGCGTTCGGCGTCACCATTTACACCATGCGCGACCTCGACGAACGCGGCTTGCGCACGGTGCTCGCAGAGGCTATTGCCAAGGTGAGCGATGGCACCGATGGGTTGCACGTCTCGCTCGACCTCGACTTTGTGGACCCGCAAGAGGCGCCCGGCGTCGGTACCCCGGTTCGTGGTGGTGCCACGTTTCGCGAGGCCCACCTTGCGATGGAAACACTCTGGGATACGGGCCGAGTGGTCTCGATGGATCTCGTCGAAGTGAATCCTGTGCTCGACCGCTTCAATCACACCGCGGAACTCGCCGTAGGACTCATGGCCAGCGCGTTCGGGCAGCGCATCATCTGAGGGATCGACATGGCAGTACGTGACTCACTGATCCTCGGCGGGTCGATCGTCATCGCTGCGATCGTCGGCGCGCTCGCCGTCGGGCAACTCAAGCGGGCGGGTGACGACATCACCGTGACCGGGTCGGCCAAGCAGACGGTGCAATCGGACCTCGCCGTCTGGCGCCTGGACGTCGGCGTCATGGAGCCGACCCAGATCGAAGCGACACGGGTCGCACGTGATGCGGCCGCGAAGGTGCGAGCGTTCCTGATTCGGCAAGGATTTCCCGAGGCGACCCTCACCGTGCGCGCGCCGTTCACCATGGTGCAAAACGAGTACATCAACGGCAACGAGACCGGGCGACTGATCGGCTACCGCGTCACCCAGCAGATCGAGATTCGGACCCCAGACGTCGAGAAGGTGGCCACCCTTGCTGGCGACGTTGGGCCGCTGCTCAACGAGGGTGTTCCGGTCGTCGGGCAGGCGCCGGAGTACCTCTACGCCAAGCTCCCCGATATCCGCGGCCCACTCCTGGCCGAGGCTACCAAGGACGCAAAAACGCGAGCCGAGGAGATTGTCGGGGCGGTGGGGGCCGACGTGGGGCGCGTGAAAGCCGTGCGTGTAGGCGTCTTTCAGGTCACAAAGCGGAACTCGACCGAGGTCAATGACTACGGGATGTACGACACATCTGACCGGGAAAAGGAAATCACAGCCGTCGTCCGGGTGACTTTTTCGCTGAAATAACGACGGCGTTTCATATTGACACTGAGCCTTCGCTGGACCGGGGACGTAACCGAGACTAGAATGTCGCGTCCACAACAACATCGACCCTGCGCCAACGAGCGACCGTGTCCCTGAAGAGCCGCCTGACAAGTTATGCCCTGTTCGCGACCATTCTTGGCGCGGGTGTTTCAGGCGACCTTGTGGCACAAGCGTCGTTCAGCAAGGGCGAAAAGCCCTTCAGCACGATCTCCCGGATGTTCATCAAGGCCCCTGCGCGCGACTCGCTGGTGCAACTCACGCGTGAGCAGGTGGGTTTGCGATACCGATACGGTGCCAAGGCGCCGGGCGCGGCATTCGATTGCAGCGGGCTGGTGCAGTGGGTGATGGCGCGGTTCGACGTGGTGGTGCCGCGTACCTCACGGGAACAGGCCAAGGTTGGCTTTCCCGTGGCAAAAGACACCGCGCAATTGCTCCCGGGCGACCTGCTCTATTTCGGTAGGGGCCGCGCGGTGGATCACGTAGGGATCTATATCGGCAACGGGCGATATGTCCATGCGGCGAATCGCCGCAAGGGTGTCATCGAGGCACCGCTCCCGACCGGACGCTGGGCGACCACGTGGTGGAAGGGTGCCCGCCGCCTGTTCGCGCTCGAGGGTGACACCCCGGTGGTCTCGTCAGATTCGTTGACCCTGGGGCAGGTCATCAGCTAACGCGTTTCATTCGCGATCGGCGTCGCGCTTTTCGCTCGCTGCCTCACCCTCCCCAACCAGCCAGGTCATCAGCGCCGCCACGCCAAGCGTGATGGCACCGCCGACAGCTTCCATCGGCCGATCTCGCACGACCACCAACAGGGTCCACAGCGAGAAGCCCACGAAAAAAAGCGGCGTTGCCGGATAGCCCCAGACCCGGTTGGGCCGTGGCAACCCGGGTTCGCGGCGGCGCAGCACGATCACACCCAACACGGCGACCAGCGCGAAGAGCGTCAGGGTGAAGCCAGCGTACGTCAATACGCCCTCAAATGAATCGGTGAGCACGAATGCCAGCGCGATCCCCCCTTGCAGCAACACCGCGCGACTCGGCGCACCGGCCGCATTCCGCTCGGCGAGCGGGCGGAGCGGTGGCAGGTCCTCAGCCATCGCCTCGATCACGCGCGGTCCAGCGAGCGTCATCGCGCTGATGGTGGAGACAAGCAGCAACGCGATCAAGCCGCTCATGATCCGACCGCCAGCTGGACCGAAGATCCGCTCCGCGACGACGGCACCGAACTCGGGGAGTCCCGCCATGTCGGCAATCGGTGTGGTGCGCAGGAACACCCAGTTGAGTGCGACATAGAGCAGCGTCACAACCAGTGTGCCGAACAGCAGCGCACGGGGGACGTTCCGCTCGGCATTGGCCACCTCACCCTGGAAGTAGGCGGCGGCGTTGAATCCCGAATACGCGTACGACACGAAGATCAATGAAATCGCAAACGGTCCGCTCGCGATTTCGCTCAACGATTCGGCGGTCGGAGCGAACGAGATGGTCGTCACAGCCTCACTCGCGAGCCCCGCGGCAACGAACGCCGCGATGAGCAAGACCTTCAACACGGTCACGGCAACCTGCACCCGGCCGCCAACCGCCGGTGCCATGAGGTGGACCGCGGTCGCGCCGACGATGGCGAGGATGCCGAGGGTGCGCCCGGGAATGCCGAGCAACGGTCCGGCGTAACGCCCGAGCGCCATGGCGGCGAGGGCGACGGGCGCAGCGAACCCCACCGCCACCGACACCCACCCGGCCACGACGCCAAGACCGGGATGATAGATCCGGCCGAGAAAGCGATACTCGCCGCCCGATCCGCGGATGGCTGCCGCGAGTTCGCCGTAACTCAGGGCGCCGGCAACCGCGATGAGCCCACCCACTGCCCAGAGCGCGAGGAGGGCAAACCCGTCGGTTGTTGCCTGCACCTGGAAGCCGAGGGTGGTGAACACACCGGTGCCGACGATGTTGGCCACAACGGTGGCCATGGCGGCGGCGAAGCCGAGCGGGCGGCGTGTCGGCGAATGCGTCATGAGGATCGGTCATGCAAGATAGCGCGACTGCGCTCCCGAACCCGCGGGCGATCAGGTAGAATCCTCCGTGGCGGCAACGCCGCTCCCCCCACTTCTGCGGAACCCTTCATGGCCCACGACGAACCGCCCGAGGCGCTGTCGCGTCGCGACCTGCTCAAGGTTGCTGCTTCCGCGCCGATAGCCTTCGCCCTCGCGACAACCGCGTCGTCCGCGGCACCAGCGGCACCTGAACCAGATGCCGATTCGATGCTCGGCGTTCCGTTCGCGCGCCACGACGTGGTGCGCGTCGCGATCGTGGGGACGGGGTTGCGAGGCACGTCGGTGCTGCGCGAGTTCCTCGCGGTCGATGGCGTGCGGGTGACTGCGCTCTGCGACATCGTCCCCGAAAAGACGCAGCGTGCAGCGTTGCTGGTAGCAGCGGCGGGGCAGCCACCACCAGCCCTGTACACTGCGGGCGAGCGCGACTTCGAACGACTTGTTGAACGCGACGACGTCGACATCGTGTACACCGCCACACCATGGGAGTGGCACGTGCCGGTGTGCCTGGCCACACTTCGGGCAGGCAAGCATGCCGCCACGGAGGTGCCGGCGGCGAGCACGATCGATGAGTGCTGGGGCCTGGTGCGAGCGTCGGAACGAGCGCGCCGGCATTGCCTGATGATGGAGAACTGCTGCTACGATTTCAATGAAATGCTGGTCGACCACATGGTGAAGCAAGGGCTCTTCGGCGAGGTGCTCTACGCCGAGGCGGCGTACATCCACGACTTGCGAGAAATCCTGTTCGAGCACAAGGATGAAGGATTGTGGCGTCGGACACCCCACACCAACCGCGACGGCAACTTCTACCCGACCCATGGCCTCGGCCCGGTGGCGTGGTACCTCGACATTCACCGTGGCGACCGCTTCGACTATCTGGTCTCGATGTCCACGCCGGAACGGGGCCTCACCCAGTGGCGCGAGGCGCACGAGGCGACGGACTCGCCAAAGTGGCGGGAACGCTACGTCGCCGGCGACATCAACACGTCACTCGTCAAGACGGTCCGTGGCCGAACGATCACCCTCCAGCACAACGTCACACTTCCTACGCCCTACGATCGACTCAATTCGGTTCGGGGCACCAAGGGCGTCTTCAAGGACTATCCGGCGCGTTTCTATTTTGACGGGCAACCGGGTGGTCACCGGTTCCGCACCGTAGACGATTTCAAGGCAAAGCACACGCATCCGCTCTGGCAGCGCATTGGCGACGTCGCGCGGGCCAAGGGAGGCCACGGAGGGATGGACTTCATCATGGCCTATCGCCTGATCGAGTGCATGCGCGAAGGCTTGCCGCCGGACTTCGACGTGTACGATGCCGCAGCGTGGAGCGCGCCGTGGCCATTGAGCGAAGCATCACTCCGCCGGCGCAGTGCCCCGCAGTCGTTCCCTGACTTCACACGGGGCGGCTGGCAGCGCCCACGGATGGGTGCGTGAATCCGAACACCCTCGACTGGGCGATCGTCGTCGCATCGATCGTCATCTGCTTCATTCCTCCGATCGTGCTGGCGCGGCGGGCGGGATCGAGCACCGCCGAGTTCTTCACCTCGGGACAGGCCGCGCCATGGTGGCTGATCGGCGTCTCGATGGTCGCCA
The DNA here is from genome assembly GCA_031388885.1 of Gemmatimonadales bacterium. Classification (GTDB taxonomy): domain Bacteria; phylum Gemmatimonadota; class Gemmatimonadetes; order Gemmatimonadales; family GWC2-71-9; genus Palsa-1233. Next base: position 5,352 of record JANMSC010000304.1, read on the forward strand.
CCACATTCAGCACCGATACGCCAAATCTGGTCACCGACCTGGTGCGAACCGGCGGCGTCGCCAACAACTGGCAATGGTGGGCGTTCCTGCTCACCGGCATGATGACGGTGTTTTTCTTCGCGCGACTCTGGCGCCGCAGCGGCGTGCTCACCGATCTCGAGTTCTACGAAATCCGCTACAGCGGGAAAGCCGCCAGGATCGTCCGCGGATTCCGCGCGATCTATCTCGGCCTGATCTTCAACTGCTTCATCATGGCCACCGTCAACCTCGCCGCCGCCAAGATCGCCAACGTCGTGCTCGGCTGGCCGATGGGCAAGACGCTCGTCATCTGCGCTGTGCTCAACATTGTCTTCGCGGCCACATCGGGATTGTGGGGTGTACTGGTGGTGGACTTCATCCAGTTCGGGATTGCCATGGCGGGTGCGTTCGCCGCGGCGTGGTTCGCGCTAGCGCAGCCCGAAGTGGGCGGAATGGCCGGACTGGTCGCCAAGTTGCCGCCACAAACCCTTGCACTGCTGCCTGACTTCGGCAACTGGGGCATGACGCTATCGATTTTCATCATTCCGCTCACCGTGCAGTGGTGGTCGGTGTGGTATCCGGGAGCGGAACCCGGTGGTGGCAGCTATATCGCGCAACGGATGCTCGCCGCCAAATCGGAGCGCGACGCGCTCGCTGGCACGCTCCTTTTCAACGTCGCCCACTACGCCCTGCGCTCGTGGCCGTGGATCATGGTTGCGCTGGCGTCGCTGATCGTATTCCCGACCCTCGACTCGATTCGTATCGCCTTCCCGAATGTCGATCCCGGCCTCGTTGGTCACGACATGGCCTACCCTGCCATGCTCAAGTTCCTGCCGCACGGGTTCCTCGGACTGATGATCGCCGGGATGCTGGCAGCATACGTGTCCACCATCGTGACGCACCTCAACTGGGGCGCGTCATACCTCGTCCACGACTTCTGGCGACGATTCGTACGGACCGATGCCGATGAACGCCACTATGTGACGATGGGCCGAATCATCACGGTCCTCCTCATGATTGTTGGCGGAGCGCTGACGTTTGTTCTCGAGACCGCACAGCAGTCATTTCAGCTCCTGCTGTCGATCGGCGCGGGCACCGGACTGCTGTACCTGCTGCGCTGGTTCTGGTGGCGCGTGAACGCCTGGTGCGAAATCGCCGCCATGGTGGCGTCGTTCTCCGCCGCACTCGGCTTCTTCATCGCCCAGAAACAGGGCGTCGTGATGGCATCGCACACACCGTTGCTGGCGACGGTCGGGATCACCACGGTGGTGTGGATCATCACGGCGTTCGTCTCCCCCCCAACTGACCGGGCAACCCTCCTTTCATTCTATCGTCAGGTGCGCCCGGCTGGACCGGGATGGGCAGATGTCCGGGCGGAAGCCCAATTGCCGCCGTCGCCCGATTCCCTGCCGCAGGCGTTCCTGGCGTGGATGCTCGGCTGCCTCATGGTGTACGGCGCGTTGTTCGGCACAGGGTCGTTGCTCTACGGACACACCACGATCGCGGTGTTCTGGATCGTCGTGTTTGTCGTGAGCGCACTCTGGCTCTCGCGGATCCTGTCACAGCTTTGGAGTGAAACCTCGAGTCGATGACCAACATCGCAACACGCGCGGTGATTCTTGCCCGCGGCCTCGGCCGGAGGATGCAGCGGGTCGACGAGGGCGACGCCGCGCTCGATGCAGCACAGGCAGCGGCCGCCACTCGCGGCGCCAAGGCGATGATGCCCGATGCGCGCGGCCGGCCATTCCTTGATCACGTGCTGAGCGCACTTGCCGACGGTGGCATCACCGACGTGTGCGTCGTGATCGGCCCGGGTGATTCCGCCATTCGCGACCATTACGCGGCGCAACCGCTTCGACGTGTTGTACTCGCGTATGCGGTTCAACGCGAACCGACGGGCACGGCCGACGCCCTCCTCGCTGCCGAATCGTGGACTGCAACGCAAGATTTTCTTACGCTCAACGCCGACAACTTGTACCCGGTAGCTGCGGTGCGCGCGCTGGCGACCCTCGGCGGTCCCGGCCTGGTGGCGTTTGATTCCGCGACGCTGGTGCGCGACAGCAACATCGAACCCGAGCGCATCGCCGCGTTTGCGGTGGTCCGCATTCGCGCCGATGGCACGCTGGCCGATATCACGGAGAAGCCCTCGGCTGACGCATTGCGAGTCGCCAAAGGCGCCTCGTGGGTGAGCATGAACCTCTGGCGCTTCGACCAGGCAATCTTTGCGGCGTGCCGCGATGTCAGCGTGTCGGCGCGCGGTGAACGGGAGTTGCCGGAGGCCGTGGCACTCGCAGTCCGTCGTGGTGACGCATATCGGGTCATCACGATGCATGCCGGCGTGCTCGACCTGTCGCGCCGTGGCGACGTCGCCGAGGTCGCCCGACGGCTGGGACGGCGCGACGTGGAATCGTGACCCGCTGGCGCGAGCGGCTCGAAGCGATCGGATTGTCCTCGGCGTCGGCGACCTCGGCTGCAACGGCGTTCGGTCGAGTCGTTGCTGCACTACCACCCGGCGACGGGGTGGCGGAGGCGTGGTGGGTACCTGGCAGAATCGAGGTACTGGGCAAGCACACCGACTACGGCGGCGGGCGTTCGCTGCTCTGCGCCGTAGAACGCGGGTTCCATGTTGTCGCGCGCCCAAGACCCGACGCACGAGTGCGGATGATCGACGTCGAGTCGGGCGAAACGATCGATGTACCGCTCTCGGCGAACGCCACGCCACGGCCGGGCACCTGGGGCGACTACCCTGTATCGGTCGTTCGTCGGATCGCTCGTGATACCGGCGCCAGCACCGGTGCCGACATCGTATTCTCCTCGTCCTTGCCTCCAGCATCGGGGCTGTCGTCGTCCAGCGCGCTCGTCATCGCAACCTTCCTCCCGCTGGCACATTTCAACCGGCTGGACACCGGCGACGCCTGGCGCAGGGCAATTTCCGACACGCTGGACCTGGCGGGTTACCTCGGTGCGACGGAGAACGGCAAGGCCTTCGGACCGTTCGCGGCCGATCGCGGAGTCGGTACGCACGGAGGGAGCGAAGACCAGACGGCGATCCTGACGTCTCGTCCTCACCACCTGTCACAGTATCGATTCCTCCCAGTGGCGCACGAACAAACCGTCGCCTTTCCCGATGGGTGGGTGTTCGGCATCGCGATGAGCGGCGTCCATGCGGCCAAGGGCGCGGGCGCGCAGTTGCGCTACAATCACCTCGCCGGTGAGGTGGCGGCGCTGTTGTCGCTGTGGAATCGACACACGGCGGATGCGGCGGTCTCACTCCTCACGGTGCTCACAAGTCGCGACGATGCAGCGGCATCACTCCTGCGGTGGATAGAAGCGGAGGGCGCGCCAGCGCAGCCGCTGGTCCGCCGCCTGGAACAGTTTCGCGCCGAGTGCGCCCTGATTCCGGAGGTCGTGACTCGGATCGCCGCGGGCGATATCGCGGGCATTGGTCCGCTGGTCGACCACTCACAGTCGCTGGCGGAAGCAGCACTTGGCAACCAGATCGACGAGACAATCCACCTGATGCGGCAGGCCAGAGCTGCGGGCGCTGCAGCCGCGTCGGCGTTCGGTGCGGGATTTGGTGGGAGTGTGTGGGCACTCATCCGTCGTGCGGATGCCGCTGCGTTTCTCAACCGCTGGCAGGTGGACTACACCAGCGCGTTCCCAGAACATGCGTCACGTGCCGAGTTCTTCACGACGTGCCCGGGACCGGGTGCGACAGCGCTCGGCCCGACATGACCTTGGTGATGGCTCGCACCAGCGCGTCGCGGTCGACCGGCTTGTACAGTATGTCTGGCCGCGCCGTCAGGACGTCGCGCGAGCCCGTTGCGGGCCACTGGGCGCGTGCCATCTGCGCGAGGGCGCAGGTGCCGATGCTCGTCGCCGTAACGATTCGCACGGAACGCATCAGGCGTGCTGTCCGCGAATACCTCCGGTCCATCAGCCATTCAAGGCTCCGCGATATTCGGACAATGCCGACCGAGGCCCCCGGTGGTGATCGAACGAGTCGGCGTCTGATGGACGAACGTAATCGGACGCGGGGGCACATTTCGTGCGGCCTTGAACGAAACGCCACAGGCGAGTACCCTACAGCTCTCCCGCCTGAATGGATCGTCGATGAGTCAGCCTACTCGGACGTGCCCAACGTGTCACACGCCCCTCCCGGGCGTGGCAGCGTTTTGTTACGTCTGCGGCTCGGCGACGCCGCCCGGCCTGCACCGTGAGACCGGGATCAGCATCGCGATATCGCGCTCGGGCGTCACCCCCGCCGACTTGACGCGCAAGCTGCAGCGCGCACTCGGGCCCGGCTACGAGTTGGGCGAACGGATCGGTGCCGGCGGATTCGCGGAAGTGTTCAAGGCGCGAGACCTCAGGCTGAAACGCGACCTCGCCATCAAGGTGCTCCGTCCCGACCTGGGCCTCACCCCCGGAATGCTGCAGCGCTTTCGGCGAGAGGCCGAGACCATTGCCACGCTGCGCCATCCGAACATCGTGCCGATCTACGATGTGGGAGAGGGCGAGGGCCTGGCGTTCCTGATCATGCCGTTCATCGCCGGCGAAAGCCTCCGGGCCTGGATTGATCGCGATGGCGCGCTTCCGACAGACGAAGTCCGGCGCGTGCTGCGTGAAGCCGCGTCGGGGCTCAGTGCCGCCCACGAACGCGGCGTGATCCACCGCGACATCAAGCCCGAAAACATCATGCTCGAGGGTCGGGAACGGCGCGTCCTGCTGATGGACTTCGGCATCGCGAAAGCGGTTGGTGGCGCGGAGGACGAGGACGCGGGGGAAGCGCTCACCACCACCGGTATCATCATCGGGACCCCGCAATACATGAGTCCCGAACAGGCGTGCGGCGACAAGTCGATCGACGCGCGCACCGACCAATACTCGCTCGCAGTGGTCGGCTACCGGATGATCAGTGGCTCCCTGCCGTTCGAAGCAGAGTCCACGCGCGCGATGCTCTATCAACAGCTGGTCGCCGAGCCAACGCCGTTGCAATCGAAGGTGGCCGACGTCCCGCCGGGAATCGCCGAGGCAATTCAACGGGCCATGGCGAAAGAGCCGTCGGAGCGATTCGCGTCGATGGTGGAATTCGCTGCGATGATCGACGCCGACCGCTCTGGCACCTTCATCCGGATCACACCCACCGCACCGCGTCCAGTGCGCGCGTGGTGGCGGCGGCCAGCGGTTCTTGGCGGCAGTGCGATCGCGGCCGGGATCGCCGTGTTCGCGACGCTGAATCTCAGTGGCACACTGGCATCGAGCACCGCCGATTCGACACTGATTGCACCGGCCGACTCGGTGGTGCCCGCGCCGGACTCATCGGCCCAGGCGGCGCTCTCCGGCGGCGCGACCACGACGCAGTCGTCGAGCGGCTCGGTCGCGGGTGTGCCGCCCGCGACGCGCCCAGCCGATCGCGGCGCCACACTGCCCCGCCCGGCCGTCACCAAGACGGTTCCGCCACCGGCTCCCGTGCGCACCGTCGCAACGGCCTCGTGTGCACGTGCCGCCGACGGCAGCGATTGGACCGCAGCGGCCACGGCGTGCGCCCGAGAGGCGGCCAGCGGTGCCGCAACAGCACAGCGGATCCTCGGCACCATGTATGACGCGGGCAACGGCGTGCCGGAAGACCCCACGCAGGCAGTCGCCTGGTACCGCCGGGCCGCAGCATCCGACCTCGAAGCGAAGTTCCTCCTGGCGCGCCTGGTCGAGATCGGTCGCGGAACGTACGCCGCCGCCAGCGAGTCGGTCACGCTGTTGCGCGAGGCGGCGGCGGGCGGTCACCTGCGCGCGCAGCAGACCCTCGCATTCCGGCTCGAGAATGGGGCGGGAATTCGCAAGGACGAAGCGGAAGCGCTGACCTGGTATCGACGCGTGGCGGAGCGCGGCGATGCCGGCGCGCAGGTGAAGGTGGGTGAATTCCTGGCGCGCGGGCGAGGTACGCCCAAGAACGAGGCCGAAGCCCTCGACTGGTTCAAGAAGGCGGGCGATCGCGGTTCGGCAGAAGGCGCGTGGCAGGCTTCCCAGGCGTACTTCCGCGGTCGGGGTACGGCCAAGGACGAAACTGCGGGGATGGAGTGGCTCCGTCGCGCCGCCGAGGGCAAGCACGCCGAGGCGGTGAAGGAGTTGAAGAAGCGAGGGGGATGAGCAGATCGATGATCGATGAACGATGAAGGCCGACATTCCAAGCGGATGCCGGCCTTCAAAGCGTGTTGCCTGTTGACTGTCGACTGTCGACTTGTTCTCATCGGGACGGCGGGATTTGAACCCGCGACCCCTACCACCCCAAGGTAGTGCGCTACCGGACTGCGCTACGCCCCGTCACCGGCCGAAACCGGAGTCGCAATCTTAGTCGGGACCCGCGGTCGGGAGTAGGGGGCCGCCGAGTCCTGCCATCACACCAGATGAGGCCGCCATGTCAACGCTCCACGCGCTGATCGACCCCGGAGCTCCCGACGCCCCAGCACTCGTGCTACTCCACGGTCGGGGCAGCGATGAGCGCGACCTCTTCTCGCTTGGTCGCGAACTGCACGCCACGGCCAGCGTCGTGTCCGTTCGCGCGCCCTTCCCTGGCGCACCATGGGGCTACGGCGGCGGCTGGGCGTGGTATCGGTTCATGGGCGGGACGACGCCCGAACCCAAGTCGTTTGGGACCGGTCAGGACGCACTCGCTGCGTTCATCGACGAGCTGCCGAACCGACTCGGATTTGCGCCATCCAGAATCGTCATCGGTGGCTTCTCGCAAGGCGGCACGTCAGCTCTGGGATACGCGCTCCGAAATCCCGATCGGGTGTCGGGAGTGCTGGTGTTCAGCGGATTCCTTGCGGACCATCCGTCGGTGGTCGTGGATGCCGCCGACGGATTGCCGATCTGGTGGGGTCACGGTACCGCCGACAGCGCGATCGCGTTCGCGCACGCGGAGGCGGGGTGGGCGACGCTCGAGGCGGCTGGCGCACAGGTGACGAACGTGGTGCGCGAGGGGATGGGCCATTCGATTGACAGCGTGGAATTGGCGAGCGCGCGCGAGTGGCTGGCGATGCGATGATCGGCGCAACAAACGACGGCATCCCGAGTCCGGGATGCCGTCATCGTGCAATGAGGTTGCATCACTTCGAGAGCCACTGGTCAGATTTGAACTGACGACCGCTCGATTACGAATCGAGTGCTCTACCCCTGAGCTACAGTGGCCAGCTCAGCGATGCCCTGACGCGGACTCGAACCGCGACGCCTTGCGGCACTACCCCCTCAAGATAGCGTGTCTACCAGTTTCACCACCAGGGCGCATCGCCGTCAGTATAGCGCCGCGCCCGGGCTGCGGTCAACGCCCGCGGCCGCCTGTCTGAAACGTGACCTGGACGCCGATCGTGACAACCCGTTCACTCAGTGACGGCTCATCGCGGGTGGCGAACGTCGCCTGATAGAGGTCAATCGAGGGCCCGATGCCAAAGTTGCGCGAGAGCTGGATGTCGTACCCTGCGCCAACCGACCACGCGAATCCCGTCTCTGAATTGCTCGCCCCGTTATCGAAGTCGATCCCGCTGCGACCGAAGCCGCCAGAACCCTTGAGGAAGAGTCCCGAGTTGGGTGCCGGAAAGAACTGCGCCGTCACCATCGCGGCGGTGAACGATTCGGTGCCGCCGGCGGCCAGAGCATCTCCCGGCACATCGTTCGCCCAACCGAACAGTTCGGCACCGACCCGAACCGACTGATTTGGAGTCCCGCCAATTCGGACAGCGAGCGTCGGCTTGGTAAGCCGCTCGCTGTAGACGGATTCGTCCTCGAAGCGATACTGCTCGCCACCCGCTCCCACACCGCCGGTGATGAAGAACCCACCACGCTGACGATCGCTCCCGAGCTCGATGAGCCCCCGGTCGCGGCCGCCATCACGGCCCCGGCGCGACTGGGCTTCGAGCATGGTCGTGCTGCCAACAAGGGCAGCGAGGGCAATCAGGGCTGTGGCGCGACGCATCGGGATCTCCTTGAAGTTCGTCGTTCACTCCGCGCCGAACATCGCGCGGACCCCCGAAGTCCTCGGCAGGGCACGTGCCATACCGCTATCTTGTGACAACACAACGGGTTGCATCAATTACCCTCACCCGCTCCCGTCACCCATCTGTCCCCGCGGAGGGTCACCGGTGTCCCGATCGCTCCGAACTCTGGTCCTCG
>JANMSC010000356.1:0-9042 GCA_031388885.1 Gemmatimonadales bacterium
TCGGCCGACGCTTCGGCCCGCAACCATCGGCGCTGATCCTCGCGATCGGGCGAGTGCAGCATCGGCGTGATGAGGACGCAGCGTACGGAGCCGGCACCGTCGGGCACCACCTCCGCAGCCTTGAATTGCAGGAGACCGCGCTGGCCGGTGACGAGCAGGAGATCGGGTGTGGCGGCGATGCCCGTAATCGCACCGTCATTGGCATCGATCGGGACATCGCCGAGGGAGTTGCCGTCGGCGTCAAAGATCAGAACGTATGTTCGGCCACCAAACTCACTACTGTCGGTGCCTCCCAGGAACACACGATTGCGCGAATCGCTGCCGAGCACGCTGGCTTCGAAACACGGCCGCATACCGGCGACCGCCATACTGAATAGTGCGCGGCCGCCTTTCTCGGCGAACCAATACAGGCGCGGATGATAACCGGCGAGCACGACAAAGCGCTTCGAGCGCCGCAGGAAGACGAACGCCTGGGCCTCGCTGATTCCCTCGAACGGCACCCGGACGCTCGGTCCTGTTGGATACACACCAACCGATTCCCATCGCTCCTCGGTCTTCACAAGTGCCAGAACCGCGTCGCGGCCGTCGCTCGCGATATCGGTGATCGGCGTGTCCGGAACGTCGATGGTGAGCACACGGGTCAACGATTCCGGCTCGAAGCCTTGAATGGACTCCTTAAAAGGTGCGGTCCACAGACTGTTCGCTGCCGATACGATGCGAGTCGCGCGCGCGATGGCCCCCGGCGCCGCATGGGTTTCCGGCAATTCGTGGCATGCGGTCAATCGATGCACACAGCCGTTGTCGTCGCGCCACAGGATCTCGCCCGCCTGCGTGACGACCGGCGCGTGCGCCCCGGGACTTTCGAATAGCGTCCCGGGCCGCGCATAGGGCGCGAAGGGCAGCAAACCGCCGTCCGCGCGGAGCGCCTCACGGTTGGCTTGCGCCATGAGGCACGCATTCCACTGCGCCTCGGTGGCAAACCGGTAGCGTCGCAACGAATCGGCGCTCATCGCGGGCTCCCGGTGGCTGGACGCTTCACCGTGATGACGCTGCCGCTGCGGCGGCTCCACTTCGGCAGGCCGCTGCGCGAGACGCGGATCTGATCGCCGGGCTTGCCGTCGGGCCCGATCAACTGCAGATCGATCACGCGCTTGACGCCGTCGACGGCGCGGATCCACGCGGCGATGTCGCGCCTGGTCAGAGGCACGCCCGGTTGTCGCGGCGGCGTCCCGTCTGACCCTGCGACCAGCGCGAGTCTCCTGGCCAGCGCCTCGGTGATCGCCTCCTCAATCCTGGATGGCTCGCGACCCTGCATGCCCTCAACGTTCGCGCTGATCGAGAATGAGACGTAACGTGGTGCGCTCACGGCCAGGCGTGAGCCGAGCGGCATTCGCGGCCGCAGTTGGCGGCGGATCGCGTTGAGCCATCTGGCCGTTTCGGGAATTTGCTCGGGCTCGTTGCCATCGGGCCGGCTGCGCATCGCGATCAACCGGACCACGCCGGTTCGCGGCGTCCCGTTGCCGGCCGTCACCACCCATGCCCGTACCACCTCGAGCAGCGGTAGCGCCATTGCCGCGGTACTGATGTCAGCGGCACTTACGAGGGCGTGGTCGTCACGCGAGCGTTGCCGCGCCTCGCGGCGTTGATCGATCCAGCCTGACGCCGACGCCCCGCCCGTGATCGGATCGGTATTCACTCCGAACGCGCCGGGGAAGCCGGCGACATGCCAATGACGGTTGCGGGCAATGTCGCCGCGCTCTGCGTCACACACCGCATAGCTGACGAGTACTTGCGCACCGCGTGGAGGGATGCGGCCGTTCAGGCCGTTGCCAAAAGTGACCTGCCCGGTCTTGGTGTCGAGCTCGTAGACGTGTTCCGTCGGACCCTGATCGGCCAGGCGATCACGACGCCAGGTCTTCACTCCGTCTGGTTCCGCCACTTCCAAAGTGATGGGCTCTTCGCCGGCCCCAAACCGCAACCCCGGCTCCTCGAGCGTGACGCTCCAGTCCGGCATCCCGTTCGCCTCGTGCGACTCGCGCGTGATGGACTGGCCTTGCTGAATCGGGATGACGTTGGGTTCGATCCGGAGCACGCGCGGCGGCCGGGCGAAGCCGCCCGGCGAGCTCAGCTCGATGCTGAATTCGGTGGGCGAGTCTTCGACGTTCTCGAGGCCGAGCAGGATCGTTCCGGAGGTCAGCAATCCGCGCGTGGAGTCCGACGCAATCGTCAACGGCGTCCGTCGATCGCTGGTGATGAGCGTGGCCGCGAGCGATGTGTGGCGGGTGGTCGTCGCGCTGATCGGATCGATGTCAGCACCGCCGGCCGGCGGCGCGGCGATCACGCCGATCGGCCAGACGGCGCCCTTGACCTTTCGAGGGTCGGCGCCAAGCAGGCCATCGTCATCGCGGCTCTTGAACGTCATTGCCAGGACGTCACGGCGTCCGGCGGTGTCTCCGAAGGGTAAATACGCGACGCCACCACGTTCGTTGAGGCGCGTGTGATCGGACGTCCGCCCATTCGCATGCCGGGTCAGCAGCTGAACGATCTCTCCCGGTGCCCACAACAGCTTCTGCGTTGGCCTGAAGGTTGGCGTCTCGGCGCCGACGACGTTGATGACCGCATCCTGCGGAATCACCAGGCTTTTCAGAAACGTCGCCGAGGGAGAGTTGGGATCCAGACGATCTGGCCAGATCAATCCGGTAGCGCCCCGCGTGCCCGCCGATGTCAGACCAAGCAGTGCCGCATACGCCACGCGTTCGTCGCGCCGCAGCCGCGACAGTGAATAGAGCTGCGCTTCGCCGACCCATGCCAGCAGCTCCATCAGCGTGATCCCGGGGTCGTGCGCGTTGTGGTCGGTCCACTCGGGCGCGAGCGACGGCAGCCGGGCGCGGCCGATCGCCACGAGATCGCCGAAACGGCGCTCGAACAGATTCAGCGCCAGCCCGCTCATGCCGCGACCTCCGTGGTCTCGAACGTGATCCGGATCGGGTCGTCAGCGAGCATGACGAGCTCGGTGACCTTGATCGTTCCCGACCATGGCCGCGCGCTGCCGTCGCGCCGCACCTCTTGCGGCGAGACCTTCGTGATGCTGTCGAGCAGCGGGGTGTCGATCAGCGCATAGGCGATGTCTTCTTCGGTCGGCGTGCTGCCCAGCGCCCAGCCCTCTCCATACGTGCCGCCGGTGGCCGTGTCGAAGAAACGGGCCAGGCGCTCCTTCACGGATCGCGAGACCGCTCCGGCGTGGTCAAGCGAGGCGATCCGCAGTTGCAGGTCGATGCGCAATCTTCTGATCTCGGGACCGTCTATTCGCAAGGCGCCGGACGCACTCAAGGTCGCAGGAGCGGCATCGAGCAGGAGGCGCCGCAGCTCACGGGCTTGCGGAGCAGTCGGCCGCGGATTCGTGCCTCGCATCACGACGACCAGCCGGACGCCGCTGCTGCGCAGAACCGTGCGAGCCTGGACGATGTCGGGCGAGCTTTGCAGCGCCAGATCCTCGATGTCGTGCGCGGTGACGGCGCGGTTGCGATGGCGCAGCCTCGCAAAACCGAACCGCAGGACCCGATCCGGTGATTCCGGAGGCGCGCCGCCGGCGGCCTGATCCGCAGCCATCACCGCTTCCACGCTCTCAACCGGTGAGACCAGGTTCAGCGCGGTGCGGGCGGTGATCGCATTGCCAGGCACGCTGTCGCCCGACGCCCCGGTCTCGGTGCGTTGATAGCTGAAGGCCACGATCGAATCGACGCCGATCGGCGGGATCGCGCCATGCCGTCCGTCACCAAAGCGAATGACGCCGGTGGCTTCGTCGAGCGCGTAGGCCCGCGCGGTGGCGGCTTCGTCACCGGGATCGGTGACCTGTGTCCACAGCACCCAATCGCCCGTCAGACCATCGGCCGGGTTCAACACTCGACGGTCGTCGCCTTGACGAAGCGCCTCGCGCTCCTCCTCGCCGAGCGGTTCCCTCACCCGCAGTTCGAGCGAGCCATTCAGCACCGGCGGGCGGGCAAGCCTCACCCCGAGGTTCGGCGCCCCATCGGACGAACCCAGCAACTCGCGGGTCAGCGTTTCTGTCGCGCTTGCCCAGACTGCATTGAGGTAGGCACCGCGTAGCGTCGGGTGCCAGGTGGTGATGTCGCCGCGCCGGGCCGGCGTCAGGCGCAGCCAGGTCAAGGTCCGGCCGAACAAATCCCGCGGTGCCGGCTGGATCGCGAAGGTCATTTGCAGCAGGCCACTTTCGCCCAGGCCGCGCGTGGCGTCGTTGGCGACGATCGGGACGAACTGATCAGCGACGAGTGCGTCAACGCTCATCGGCGCGAATGCAGCGTGATTGCGTTCGCCCTCGACGAGTAGCAGCACATTGATCGGCGCCTCGGATGGCGCCGCCGTGAGGCCGATCAAGAGCGCGCGTCCACTCTCGCGCGTCGCGGCGGGCACGCCACTCGTGACCGTGGCCTGGGGTGGAGCCGCCTCCTGCGAATGGCACTTGCAATGGGGCGGACACTCGTCCGTCGCCGGGTGCGGCGCGATTCTATTCGAGAGCCTGCCGAGCGTGGTCGCCAACGGCACAAACGCCTCGACGATTGCGCCGGCGGTGCGATTGGCATCGCTCTGATCGCGAGTCGAGCCGCTGTCTTCGGTGAGTACGAATGCCGGCCGAATGCCGTCACAGAATCCATATGAGATATGGAGGGCCACGACCGACGGCGGCCGGATGCCTTCCGATGATCGTTCGACGGTCTGTTCGGTCTGCTTGTTGCCGATGTCCGTCGTCTTGACGGTGATTTTTTCGCGTCCGTAGTCGCCGCCAATCAGCCGCGCCCGAATCCAGTGGTTGGTCTTGCCCGCCCAATCAGTGGCCGCCAGATCGTCGGGCACTCTGAACCGTACGGCGCCCGTATTCTTGAGATTGAGCGTCGTGTCCTCCTCCAGGATCAGCGATCCCCAGGCGGTTCCGTTGGAGTACTCCCACGACAGTTCCGGATTCGACGACGTGTCCGCGAGCAACTGTTGCCAGTCACCGAGCGTGCCGTCGATGACGTAGGCGTCGCCGGTTGCAGGCGCCTGTTGCCATGGCGATTGAAGGGCGAGCACCTTGGGTCGATTCGCGGCGCTCACCTCGAACGCCTTGGCCCGCTGCACCTGTGGGTCCGCGCTGGGAAAGTACAGCCGCGTGCGGGCCAGCAACGAGGCGTCCCAATTCCCGCTGGTCGCCGGGTCGAGTCGAATGATGGGCGCCACGCGAGCCGTGAACGGCTCAGGCGTCCAGTAGGCCGCCGCCCCGGCGGCCTGCGGCAGATCAGGGGCGACTGCCACATCGGGATAGCCGGTGACATCAATCACCTGATAAAGGTCGGCATTGCCGGCGACCTCAATCACGAGAACTGTGCCCAGAGCCGTCTCGGAATCAGTCACATCCAGCGTCAGAGTCGTGATATCGAAAATCACCCCAGAGAATTGAGGGCCCGAGCGACGGTACGCAAGCAACTCCGGGTTGCTGGCCACCGGGCCGAAGGTCTGGGTCACCGGGTACAGCACTTCCGGATCCGGCGGGATATTCAGGCCATCAGCCGCAACCTCGCGAAGAATCCGGTCGGGCGTGTCGTCGAAGACCGAGAACTCGTCAGCGATGGTGAAGAGCACGCCGGTTGCCGGCAAGACGGCGCCGTCCTCCGCGGCAGCAGTGGTCAGTAGTCGCCGCTGGAAGGGATCGAACGGGGCGACGAACAAGTCGCCGTGCGCTCCCGGTGCAACGATGTGCGCGGCCAGCGTAACGGGCGCTCCCTTGAGACCACTGCTCGAAACCGAGGATCGAAACAGGATGAATTGCAGGTCGGTATTGGCCTGATCAAGCGGCTGCCATGACGCGACGTATGTCGTATCGCCAGGCGTCTTACACAACACCGAGAACTGCGGCGTGCCGTTCACGAACGAGATGTCGACGGTGGCACCAATGACCTGATCGCCGGCCGGAAGGTCGATGGGCACAACCACCGGGTTAACAAAGGCCGGCCACTTCACATAGGCCACAAGCCTGTTGCGGGCTTCGTTTGCAGTGACCACGGCAAGCGTGACGTTGGCATCTGAATACGCGGCTGGGCGCAAGCCGCCGGTCTTGCATGTGCCTTGAGCACCGGCACCCGCATGGACCAGTTCCGTGAGTGGCAGAGGGTCGCATTCTCCGCCGATCCCGACCGAATAGAGCAGGTTGTCGACCGAGACACCGACCATTCCCGGACCGGGAACCAACTCTCCACTCACATTGAAGAGCACCGGCACCAGCGCCGCCAGGGTGACGGGTACGTCTGGATTCGGCGTCGAGTCCTTCGTTGGTTGTTCCGCCCACTCGGTTCCGTCGTGCACCCAGAGTTGACAATTGCTCAGCACAACGCGGAAGTTGACCTGCGAAACGGGAACGATGTCGTCGATTCGCCTCGGTGCGTCGACGGACTCCGGCAGACGGTCGAATTCCTTCCAGCCGCTTAATGTTCCGTCGCCAGCGTTCTCGTGCCAGGTCCAGATCGATCCGCCGGCCGCGACGTGGATATGGAAGTCATTGCCTGAGCTCGTGATCACGGGACGGCACTCGGAGTTCAAGCTGATTTGCGTCGTGTGCTCCGGCGGCGCACCGTTATCGCCGGGCAGTGGCGGGCGCAAGGGGTCGCGATCGCGGAATCTCGAGATCGTTCCGAAATTGAACTGAAACACGTGCAACGCGTGGTCCTTGCCGACGCCGGCCAGGACCGTGTTGGCGAAGAATCCCGCGCGTACGACCGCGAGCGCCGCGAAGGTGGGATCGGCCAGCTCGAGGCAGATGCGAACCTGTGCGCCCTTTTTGGAAAATGCTTCCGCGGATCCGAGGTAGAACGCATCGAACTGGCGCGGTTCGCGTCCGAGCGGCAGGAAGATGTTGTCCAGGACCAGCGGCGTGGTGTTGGCCATGGCGACCGCCGCCGGTGAGGGCATGATGGTCGCGGGCGGACAGACCGTCGGGTCCTTGCCGCACCCGGACGAATTGATCTTGATCGTGAAAGCGTCGGCCCTGATCGGGTCCTGATCCGCCGCTATCGTCTTGGCGTAGGCGCGAATCCAACGATTGTTCTTTCCGTCGATCTCCTTCTTGTCGATCGCGCCCTTCGGTTTCTTGAGCACTATCGCATCTTGCTGTTCGTCATCGAACGGCAGCAGCCGCCACTTCGGCTCATCGCTCGATTCGCTCTTGCCCCAGTACTCCCAGGTGAAACCTGTGCGTAGCCGCAAGGAGCCCACGACTTCGATTGTGGCCTCTGCTTCGATGTTGAACAGCTGCTCATCACCGAAGTAGAGCGCGTGCGCCTGCCAGTTGCGGGCCGCGCCGTCGAATGGCGCGAAGGTGGTGACCTTGCTGATGGTGAGGGTCGCGTCGAGTCCGGTGGCCAACGGCGGGTCGATCGTCGCCAGGTCCTTATCGACTTGAACGATCCGGTATTGTTGTCCGGCCGCCTCGATGGTCGTTCCGGGGCTCAGGCCAAGGTCCGGATCGAGTTGAAGCTTGGTGGCGCCCGCGGCGGCAAAACTCTTGAGTTGCCACTCGGTCGGCAGCGGCTCGAGTGGTTGCAGATCGCTGAGGCCGGGTGGCGGCAGGTAGTACGCATCGTTGTCGGCGTCGGCGGCGACGATCACCTCCAGGCGTCCAGGCATCACGCGCACGTCGGTTTCGGTTTCGAACACCACCGCCGTGTCGTTCGCGTCAGCCTGCAACCGCACCGGTGCCGACGCCAGCACGGCCTGGCGTGCCGTGTCGGCGAGCTTGAACACCACGGGCATGCGCGAGGGGCGAGCCGCTTCGCCGCGCACGGCCAGCCAGTCGAGAAACCCTCGGCGCATTTTCTCGCCGCCGCGGTCGAGGCGTTCGGCGACCTCGGAATTGAAGCGGGCCGCGATCTCGAGCAGCGCGCGGCCAAAATCACGCTCGCCGTCGGCAAGTTCCCATGACGGTATCCACGCCCGCGCCCGTTGCCGCAGTTCGGCCACGAAGTCCGCGGTGCGTCGCTCGTCGAGTCGCGGGCCTACCGGTGCGGTCACGGCCGTCCCCCCTCGCGGAAGTAGAAGGGGAAGACCAGGTTCCCGGTCTGGTTGGTCTTGCGAACGCGGTACTCGACTTCGATCAGCAGCTGGCCTTCCGAAGTCGCGTCCTCGTCGACGGTGACGCCGAGCACGTCGACGCGCGCTTCGCATCGCCGCAATGCCTCTTCGACGACGGATTTGATGCGCTGTATGACGGTGCTGTCGACGGCGGTGAACACAAGCTCGTGGATCCCGCAACCGAAGTTCGGGCGCATCACCCGCTCGCCAGGCGCCGTGTCCAGGATGATCCGGATCGATTGCCGGATATCGGTCTCGTAGGCGACGCTCTCGACCAGGCCGGTACGCGGGTCGAGCTCGACCGGCATCGCCCAGCCGCGGCCGAGGAAACCTTTGCGCTCGTCCGTGAAGTCGCCGATGCTCATCCGATCATCACCGTGAGTGAACCCAACGCGATCGCGTTGGGGGGGCCGACCTCAACCACCATGTCGCCCTGACGCGAGGCCGGTAAGCCTCCGATCATCACCGTCATGCTGCCTACCGCCACGACACCGCCGGCGTGCGGCTTGGGGCCATCAGAAAGCGGACAGACGTGTGAATCCGAAGTGGCGCGCCACGACGGCATTCCGCCGATGAGCACGGTCGGGCATCCCGGTCCCGGTCCAAGCGGCGTACCGTGGCTCGTGGTGTCACCGACCCGCGCGGCAGGCTGTCCCATTGGCGTGCGCCTCAGTTGATGTTCACGAGCGAGCCGCGAATGGTCATCGTGGCGCTCGACTTCAGTTCTACCGTTCCGGTGGCTTCGAACGTGATCGACACTGCGCCTGGCCCCGCCTTCTTCACGCGCAGCGGGACGACACGTGGATTGCGATCGACGGCCGACGGCTCGGGAAGCGCATCGCACTGCGCGAGCAGCCTCACGTCCGTCACGGACGCTTCGAAGACCACGGGCACGACCGTCGTGGACACGGCGTTCCAGTCGCC
>JANMSC010000368.1:0-2224 GCA_031388885.1 Gemmatimonadales bacterium
GCCATCAATTCAAACGTCGCGCACGACGTGATCGTGGTCGCGCGCGGGCTCGAGAATCCGTGGTCCGTCGAGCCACTGCCCGGCGGCGACGTGCTCGTGACGGAGAAGGCAGGCCGTTTGCGCATCGTGTCGGCCACCGGAACCATCGGCGAGCCAATCGCCGGCCTGCTGCCGGTGGACGCACGCGGGCAGGGCGGGCTGCTGGACGTCGCGCTCAGCCCATCCTTCGAGTCCGACCGGACAATTTTCTGGAGTTTTGCCGAGCCTCGCGAGGGCGGAAACGGGACGAGCATCGCGCGCGGCGTGCTGTCACCAGATCGGCGTCGGCTCGACCAGGTGCGCGTGATTTTCCGCGTCCTCCCGACCTACAACGGCACCCTGCATTACGGGAGCCGACTTGCATTCGGACGCGACGGCATGCTCTACGCCACCTTCGGTGAGCGTTCCAACCTGGATACTCGGCCATACGCGCAGCGAATGGATAGCCACCTCGGCAAGATCATTCGCATCGCGCCAGACGGCTCGGTGCCGAGTGACAATCCGTTCGTCGGGCAGGCAAACGCGCTCCCCGAGATCTGGTCCGTGGGACACCGGAACATTCAGGCGGCGGCGTTCGACGCGCAGGGACGGCTGTGGGAAATCGAGCACGGAACGCGTGGTGGTGACGAGCTGAACCTTGTGCAAAAAGGCCGAAACTACGGTTGGCCGCTCGCGGCGTTTGGCGTCGAGTACTCCGGCGCGCCCATTGGCGTGGGTGCAACCCAGCGAGACGGCCTCGAGTCGCCGGTATACTACTGGGATCCGGTGATCGCTCCCTCGGGTGCGCAGTGGTACACCGGCGACGCGTTTCCCGCATGGCGCGGCAGCCTCTTTGTTGGCGCGAGGAAGGAAAAGCGACTCGTGCGCCTCGTCGTCGAGAACGATCGAGTTGTAAGAGAGGAGCATCTGCTCACCGACCGCGGCCAGCGAATCCGCGATGTGAGGCAAGGTCCCGATGGTGCCCTGTACGTCGTGACCGACGAGCAGAACGGTGAGCTCTGGAAGGTCGTGCCGCGTCGCTGATGGCTCAGATGATATGCTGATGAGTTTGGTGGCCGCCGCCTTCCTGTCGTTCGGGAAGGCGGCGTCTTGCGATTCGGACCGGAAGCTCGTATCGTCGGCTCGGCATCACCCCATGTTCCGCGACGCAGCGAAGCAGACGCCGGATCACACCGGCGCATCTTCGGACAATCAGGAGACCCCACCGTGAGAAGACTTGCTTTCGTTGCGGCACTCGGCTTCGGCCTCGCCGCCTGCTCGGACGTGCCCGTCGCACCGGGCACCGCGCTCGCACCATCGCCTGCCACCTTCGCCACTGCATCGGACGGCGTTCCCATTCCCGGCCGCTACATCGTTCGCTTCAGCGATGACGAACAGGACGTCGACGGTAAGGCCATCAAGCTTGCCACCAAGCATGTCGGCAAGATCCAATACCTGTACAAATCGGCGCTGAAGGGAATGGCGCTCGAGCTCGCAGATGCGGAAGTCGCTGCGCTGCGCGCCGACCCCGCCGTGCTGTCTGTGGAGCAGGACCAGACCGTCTCGATCTCGACGACACAGTCCGGAGCAACATGGGGCATTGACCGGGTGGACCAGCGCGTGCTTCCGCTCAGCGGCACGTACGTCTACAATGCCGACGGCACGGGCGTCACGGTCTATATCATCGATACCGGCATGAACCTCAGCCATACCGAGTTTACCGGTCGTGCGTCCACCGGATTTGATGCGGTAACATCGGGTGGCTCAGCGGCCGACTGCAACGGCCACGGCACGCACGTCGCTGGTACTGTTGGCGGCACCGTGTATGGCGTCGCGAAGAACGTGCAGCTCGTTGCCGTGCGCGTACTCGACTGCGCCGGTTCCGGTACGACTTCGGGGGTGATCGCCGGCATCGACTGGGTCACGGCGAACAAGCGGCTTCCCGCGGCGGCGAATATGAGTCTCGGCGGCGGCGTGTCGTCCGCGCTCAATACGGCGGTGAAGAATTCCGTCGCGGCCGGTGTGACGTACGCGGTTGCCGCGGGCAACGATGGCAACGATGCATGCCTGTACTCCCCGGCGTCCGAGCCGACCGCGATTACGGTAGGAGCTACCAGCATCACGGACGGTTTTGCATCGTTCTCGAATCGCGGCTCCTGCGTAGACATCAACGCGCCGGGCGTGAGCATCACCTCGGCCTGGTACA
>JANMSC010000373.1:0-3815 GCA_031388885.1 Gemmatimonadales bacterium
CATCACCATCGTGATGGGGGTGAACAGCGACAAGTACGACGCCGCCAGGCATCACGTGATTTCCAACGCATCGTGCACCACCAACTGTCTGGTGCCGATGGTGAAGGTCATTCGCGACGGCTTCGGTTTCAAGCACGGCTCGATGGTGACGATCCACAGCTACACCAACGACCAGAACATTCTCGACCTGCCACACAAGGACCTGCGTCGGGCGCGCGCTGCGGCGCTCTCGATCATCCCGACGAGCACCGGCGCTGCCAAGGCGACCTCGCTCGTGATTCCGGAAGTGAAAGGAAAGATTGACGGCATTGCACTCCGCGTGCCGACGGCCGACGTGTCGCTGGTGGACCTGACGTGCACGGTCGAGCGCGGCACGACGGCCGACGAGGTGAACGCCGCGTTCCGCACGGCTGCGGCAGGCGCCCTCAAGGGAGTGCTGTTCGTGAGTGACGAGCCGTTGGTATCGGTCGATTACATTGGCAACCTGGCCTCGAGTACCGTCGATGCGATGTCCACGTCGGTGGTCGACGGCACGCTCGTCCACGTCTCATCGTGGTATGACAACGAGATGGGCTATTCGGCGCGGTGTGTCGACATGATCCGGCATATCGGCGGCACGCTGTGAGCAAGCGGACGCTGGCGCAACTCGACGCGTCGCGTCTCGATGGCCAGCGCGTGGTCGTGCGGGTGGATCTGAACGTGCCGATCACCGATGGAAAGGTTGGTGACGACACTCGAATCCGCGCATCGCTGCCGACCATTCGTTTCTTGCGCGAGAAGGGCGCCCGCATCGTGCTGCTGTCGCACCTCGGGCGGCCGAACGGAGTACCGGATCCGAAGTATTCGCTGCGCCCCGTCGTGCGCGAACTCGAGAAGCAGCTTGGCATCCCGGTGGAGTTCATCGCAGACGCCACGTCGGACGAGGCCGTGTCGCAAGTGCGCCATCTCCCGCGGGGCGGGATTGCGCTCGCCGAAAATACCCGATTCCACGTCGGCGAAGAGACCAATGACCCGGCCCTCGCGGCGCGGTTCGCGGCACTCGGTGACATCTACGTCAACGATGCGTTCGGCTCGGCCCACCGGGCGCATGCCAGCACCGAGGGGATCGCCCATCTCCTGAAGCCCGCCGTGTCAGGCTTCCTGATGGAGCGCGAGCTGCGGTTTCTGGGTGATGCGATGCACAATCCCGAGCGGCCGTTCGTCGCGATTCTCGGCGGCGCGAAGATCAGCGGAAAGATCGACTTGATCGAGTCGCTGCTGCCGAAGGTGGACAAGATCCTGATCGGCGGTGCGATGGCGTGCACCTTCTTCAAGGCGATGGGACTCGAGACGGGCACGTCGCTTGTGGAAGCCGATCGGGTTGACATGGCCAGGCGGTTGATCGCCCAGGCGAGCGAGAAGCTCGTGCTGCCGACCGGCGCCGTGATCGCGGAACGGCTCGACGCCGACGCGCCGATGCGCACCGTGGATCGCAGCGACATCCCTGCCGGATGGGCGGTCTTCGACATCGATCAAGCGAGCGTCGAACACTTTGCGTCGCTCATTGCGACCGCAAGGACGGTCATCTGGAACGGTCCGATGGGTGTATTCGAGACGCCGCCGTTCGACGCTGGCACGCTCGGCGTCGCGCGTGCGCTGGCGAGCGCCACCGCGGCGGGTGCCACCACGATCGTTGGCGGCGGCGATTCCGCGGCGGCCGTGACCGCAGCCGGCCTCGACGACCACGTCACGCACGTGTCCACCGGGGGCGGTGCGTCGCTTGAGTTGCTCGAAGGAAAGCCGTTGCCCGGGGTGGCGGCACTGGACGATGCCACATGACCCGCCCGATCCTCTTCGCGGCCAACTGGAAGATGCATCTCGCGCCCGGTGAGGCACGCACCTATCTCGATCGCTTCCTCGCAATCGATGTCCCTCGCGCCGGTCGCACGGTGGCGTTTTTCCCCGCCGCTGTCGCCATCGAAGGCGTGGCAACAGCGTTGCGTGGTCACGACCACCTGATGGTGGGCGCGCAGGACGTGCACTGGGAAGCGAAGGGTGCGTTCACCGGCGCGACATCGGTTGCGCTGGCGCGCGGAGCCGGTGCCGCGGCATCGCTCGTGGGGCACAGCGAACGCCGCCACGTGTTCGGTGACACCGACGAGGTGACGCATCGCAAACTGGCCGCCGTGGTGGCCGGTGGACTGCAGGCCGTGCTGTGTGTTGGCGAGACACTGGAACAGCGCGAAGCCAATGACACGGACGCCGTGATCGCGCGGCAACTCCGGCTCGCACTCGATGCCGTTGCGGTCGATGCCGACCTCGTCATTGCGTACGAGCCCGTCTGGGCAATTGGCACCGGCCGAAACGCTACTCCCGACGACGCGGCGCGAGCCCATCGGGGGATCCGCAACGTCCTGGAGGACCTCGGCTTCGCAGCCGAGACCCGGGTGCTCTACGGCGGATCGGTCAACGCGGGAAATGCTGAATCGCTCCTGGCGCAACGGGAGATCGACGGCGTGCTGGTCGGAGGGGCGTCGCTCGACCCCGACGGGTGGGCGGCAATCTGCGCCACAACGGCACGATGATCGGAGGGCGATGATCGATCATCGCGCCACGTCATTGAAGCCACCCCGCCACGCCGCTATCTTTTCCGGCTAGGCTCAACCAAGGATCGCAGGCATGTTCGGTTTTCTCTTGACGTTGTTGATCATTGACGGGCTGCTCCTGTCCGCCGTGGTGATGATGCAGGCCGGGCAGGGCGGCGGTCTTGCGTCGCTCGGCGGCGGCGGGACGGCGCAAGTCCTCGGCGGCCGGCAGGCAACCACCATCCTGACCAAGGCGACGTGGTGGACTGGCGGCATCTTCATGGCGCTGGCGCTCCTCCTGTCGGCGGTGTCGAGCCGACGGTCAGCGACCCAGTCGGAAGTCCAGCGGCGCCTGCAGCAACAGGCGGCGCCAGCGGCTTTGCCAGCGGCGCCGCTCCCGGGCGTGGTATCGCCGCCAGTCCAGCCGACGCCAGCTCCCATCCCGGGCCCGGCGGGCGCGCCGCCGCAGTGATCCAGCCCACGGCAGGCGGGAGCACACGTCCCGCCTTCGTGTTGCTCGAGGACGGCGAATGGTTCGCCGGTCGCCTCGTTGGTACGACGGAGCGGGGATTCGGGGAGGTGGTCTTCACGACCAACCTCACCGGGTATCAGGAAACTTTCACCGACCCGAGTTATCTGGGCCAGATCGTCGTGATGACCGCGCCGATGATCGGCAACTACGGCGTCACCGCGACCGACGACGAGTCGAGCCACCCGCAAGTCAGCGGGATCGTGGTTCGCGAGCTCTCCGCGCACTATTCCAACTGGCAGGCAACCACGTCGCTCGCCGAATGGCTCGGCGCCGCGCGCGTCCCCATCCTGACTGGCGTTGATACCCGCCGGCTGACGCGGCATATCCGCGAACGCGGTGCGATGCGGGGCGTGATCGCCCTCGGCGATTCGCCCGACGCTGCCCTCCGGGCGGAACTGCTGCGTTCGCCCTCGATGGATGGCCTTGACCTCGCGACTCGCGCCACGACGCCGGTCGCGTACACCCAAGGCGACGGTCCGCTGGTCGTGGCGTACGACTTCGGGATGAAGCGGAACATCGTCCGCATGCTCGAAGCGTCGGGCCTCCGGGTGGAGGTTGTCCCCGCCGAGACGTCGGCGCAGGACGTGCTCGCCCGCAATCCGGATGGCGTATTTCTCTCCAACGGCCCTGGCGACCCGGCGGCCGTGACCTACGCGCCCGACACGATCAGGACCCTCGCCGCGGCCGGAATACCGACGTTCGGGATCTGCCTCGGGCAC
>JANMSC010000386.1:0-3003 GCA_031388885.1 Gemmatimonadales bacterium
CTGTCCAAGCGCACCAACGCCATCATCGACGTGATCGGCATCGTCGTCTTCACCATCCCGCTGGCCATCATCATGGTCTACCTGGCCTGGCATGTCGCGGCGTCGGGACCTTCCCAGGTTAACAGAGGTCGTCAAAGATCAACAGCACTCCGCGCTTTTCTGCTCAATTGTGGTGGTGGCGGCTGCACCAGAATCGAGTACCGCCTAACGGGGCTCGCTGCAGACCGGCGAGTTGCGGAAGCGCGCTGCGCGCGCGTCGTGTTGGATTCGCCCGCAGAAGAAGCTGGTCGTTCGGCAGATGATCACACACTTTGAACTGGAGCCAGGATGACCGGGAGTGAATGGCGCGTGCTGGCTACATACACTTCGGGATTCGAGGCCGATCTCCCAATGGCTCAACTCGAGACCGCACGCATTCCGGCTATTCGTGATAGTCATGACTCGGTCGGCATCTTTAGTCCGGGTTATCAAGGCGCGACCAGTCGCGGCGTCACAGTGAGTGTTCCAGCGTCATTGTTTGAGCAAGCGCGCATGTCCGTTACGCTGGCCGACGGCACGACCTAACTCGTTGAAGCTGACGCGCGCGATTCGGGCGCGGTGTCACCGTACAGCGCGCTAGACGTCACGTGCGACTGGCCGTCCTCTTCGATGCCGCGCCTGCTGGCGATGCCCGATGAGTACGGGCGTTAGGCCACGGTGCAAGCAAAACGACGGGCACGTCGGCATGCTCGCGACGTGTTGGTTCATGGCCGTGAAGCAACCATTGTCGGCGCCCGAGTGACATACTCGGCAACCACCGACCACTTGCCCTCCTGTACCTCCAACCTCGCCTCCCATGCATAGGCTCGCTCTCCTTGCTGCGTTGGCTGCACCTCGCCCCGCAGCTCGCTTCCTGAGTTTCCTCGCCTGCACTGCGGCGGTGCCCATGTGCCTCGCGGGAGCGCAGTCAACTGTCACGTCGTCGAGCGACACGCTTCCGGCACGCCTCCTGCAGTTTGGCATTGGCGGCGGGTTTGCGAAGACGTCGGCGAATCCCTTGAGCCGCACGACCCACGGATTCAACCTGCAGGCCACGATCGGATTGCGCACGCCCCTTCGACCACTGCGGCTTCGCTTCGACGGTCTCCTGAGCGATGCTGGTGCGACGCAGGTGCAGGCCCTAACGGCGAGTGCCGTGCTCTCGGCACCCGCCCGGTGGGCGGCGACACCATACGTGCTGGCGGGTGGTGGGGGATATGCCAAGAATAGCGGTCGCACGACGGCGGGCTGGAATCTGGGTGTCGGGTTGAGCGTACGGACTGGTCGTCAGACACTTTTCATGGAGTCGCGCGTTCACGCGTATCGCGACGCGCTCAGCGGCCAGCCGTATGTAGTCCCGAACGGGGTCGTTGCCGACCGGCACAACCAATACACGTATCTCTGGCACCCGTTATCCTTCGGGTTTCGGTTCTGAGTCGGCGAACCGCGCGAGTGCGGTAAAACCACGCGTTGGTGAGCCGCGAGCTCACGCGACAATCGGAGGTCAGCCCGGTCATATTTTCCACGCGGCCTACTGCTCACCGTGACGGAGCGTCAGCGTGGAGGGTCCGCATAGGCATGACACTCTGCCAGCGGTCACGCTGCCGAGCCTTAGTCCCAGCGAGCTGCTGCAGCATGGACCGAGCGCTTGCTATCACCCGTGCGGTCGCCAACTCTGCGCGCTTCGGCATTGTGGTGGTGTTGCTCGGTGCGGCCACGGAGGCGCAGTCGCAGGTACAGACGCGTTTGGCCATCGACGGTTCGGTTGGCGTGAGCCGAAGCGCCGGGGGCGGTCCCTACTCGGAGCGCGACGGGCTCGCCGCGAACGCGGTCGCCGCGCTACGGTGGACGGCGTCGACTGGCCATTCTGCCGTCGTCGGACTCAGCGCGGCGCGCGTGGGACCCGTCGGCGATGAGGCGGTGGTATGCCCCACTCCCGATACCTGCCCAACTCGGTCTCCGGCGTTCCGAGCCGAGGCGGTTCTCGTCGGCTGGGAGTGGTTACGGCGCAACGGTGCCTCACTCCGTCTGCTCGCGGGTCCGGGCCGCTTCCGCGTAAAGTCGGACCACAATGTCCGGCTGAGCGGCGTCGACGTGCGACTGGGCTTGGGGAGTCCGGCCGCCGGACCGGTGTCAGCCGTCGTATCGCTGCAGAGCGCCAGCCTGTCGGCGTATCGCGGGCGTCCGCTCCAGTTGTGGATCGCTAGCCTTGGCCTGCGGCTGCGATGAGTTGCCGCGATGGCGCGCGCGAGCACTCACGACTCCGAACGAACGCGTAGCGCTCCCCGGGAAAGGGGCGGGAGTGGGCTGCACGATGCTGATGTTGCATTCGGCACGTGGTGGGTTGTCGCTCGTGCATCCCGTCGGCGCTCCTCGTGGTCGCGGCAGTCATACTGCCTACGAGCCTCGCGGGTCCGTTCATCATATCGACCCACCGCCGGCCGTCCCGATCAAGACGGAGACGCCCCAGGGGCCTCGGTCGAGCGCGCGCGCTGTCTCGGCGGGGACACGGGCGTCGTTTCGGCGGAGTGAGCACGAGTCCACGACACTTGCCATTGAGGCATTCCGCCTGCGTGAACATGAAAACGACGATCGTCGCGATCAGCCTCGGGCGGAGCCAGCGTTCGTCCGCTGAACCAATCCGACCGCGCCGAATTCGAGATGCGCTGGCCTAGCATCGGCGGCTTCCCACTGCCGCGGTTGCGTCGGATAGGGTGTGAGCGGAGCCGCTCAGCGATCCTCACGCCGACAAAGGACACGAAAGATCGTCGGCACGCGGCGAATACAACTCTCTTACCTATCTGCGTAGGCCGGGCAAGCAGCACGGAAGATCGCCGCCAACTCAGGCATGGCGCGACGCGGTGATCCCAAGTCTCCCGGGTGGCGCGCGCTCAGCGGCGCGCCATCAAGCCGTTGAGCGGTTGGAGCGCACCGTCCGGAGTTCGCAGGTGAGATTCGTGTAGATCGCGGGGGTGCACAGGCTGG
>JANMSC010000430.1:0-2428 GCA_031388885.1 Gemmatimonadales bacterium
TGGGGCGCAGGCCGGGGTGCGGTTCACGGTGTCCTTTACGGTGGGGTGATTGCGTCCGACACCAGCATCGGCCGAGGGCGCGCTCCGTTCTTCCTCGCGTTGGTCGATTCACTCGGGGTTCGGCAGGTTTACCGGTTCGACCGAGTACAGCGGGTTGGTGCACGCCCGGTTCGGGGCGCCATGGGCGTCACCGGACCTGAGTCGCTGCAGATTGTCGCCACCCGGCAAGCCGACACGGTGCGACTCATCATCGCGGTCAACGACGCCCACGCCTCCCGGTCCGGTGCGGTCGGGTTCGACCGCACCTTCCTGCAAATGCGCGGCCGGTGGAGCCTCTCGGGCCGGGCCGGAGGCGTGGCCGTCGTCGATTCGGGTCAGGGCTTTTTCGAGACATGGCTTCGCGCAGATTGACCCAAGCGTGCGGTTCGGTGGCTAGCTTACGATGTCTTCCTTAACTCAGGCACATGTCCGACACCTTGGCGCGTCTCCGCACGGCGTTGCGTGATGCCTACGCCGTCGATCGTCAGATCGGCGAAGGCGGCATGGCCACCGTCTTCCTTGCCGAGGACCTGAAACACCACCGTCAGGTGGCGATCAAGGTGCTGCGTCCCGAACTCGCCGCCAGTCTGGGCGCCGATCGGTTCCTGCGTGAGACCGAGCTCGCGGCGCGCCTGCAGCACCCGCACATCGTGCCGGTGTACGACTCGGGAGCCGCCGCTGGCTTTCTCTACTACGTCATGCCGTTCGTCGAAGGTGAGTCGCTCCGCGATCTGCTGATCCGCGAAGGGCGCGTGCCGCTCGGGCGAGCAGCCGCAGTCGTGCGTGAGGCCGCGAGTGCCTTGGCATACGCGCATGCGCATGGGGTGGTGCACCGCGACGTCAAGCCGGAGAACATCATGCTCTCGGGCGGTCACGCGGTGGTCGCCGACTTCGGAATCGCGCGCGCAATTGATGCGTCGCGCGCTGCAAACGTCGGGCTCACTGGCACCGGGATGGCGATCGGTACGCCCGCGTACATGAGTCCTGAGCAGGCCACCGCCGACGCCGTAGATGCCCGCAGTGATCAATACTCCCTCGCGTGCGTGTTCTACGAAATGGTTGCGGGAAGCCAGCCGTTCACCGCACCCACGATGCAGGCGCTCCTCACCAAAGTGCTGACCGGCCCACGTCCCAGGCTGTCAGCCGTGGCACCCGACGCTCCGGCCGATGTGGACGCCGCCGTGCAACGCGCGCTGCAACAGGAGCCGGAGAAGCGGTTCCCGACGATCACCGCGTTTGCCGATGCGCTGGTACAGGGGAGTTCGGGCGCCGCGGCCGCAACTCGCGAGAGCCGCCGTTGGAAGCGGCTTGCGGTGGTCCTTCCCGCGATGGTCGCGGCCGTTGCGGGGATCTGGGTGGTGTTCGTCGCGTCACCGAAGACCGATATCGTCTCCGGTGCCGAGACGATCGCGGTCGTACCGTTCACTACCAGCGGTGCTGCGGTCGAGGGCCTCGGCGAAGGGATGGTGGACCTGCTCGGCGGAAGCCTCGACGGCGTGGGCGAGATTCGCACGATTCCCTCGCGCCAGGTGCTGCGCGAGTGGCAGCGCCGCGCCAAGGATGGACCACCAGACCTTGAAGGCGCGATCGACGTGGCACGCAGCGTCAAGGCCGCGTCGGTGCTCACCGGGAGCCTGGTCGCGAGCGGCAACAATGCGCGCTTGATTGCCGAACTCTACGACCTGCAGGGCAAGCAGCTGGCACGGGCACAAATCGACGGCCCGGCCGATTCGATTCTCACCCTGGCCGACCAGCTGGCGGTGGGTCTGTTGCGCGGAATCTGGCAGTCACGCGAGCCGCTCCCTTCAGCGAATTCGTCAGGCATTACGTCCGCGTCGATGCCAGCCATTCGCGCATACCTCGACGGCGAACGCTACCACCGACGTGGCCAGTGGGATTCGGCGCAGGTGCAGTTCGAGAAGGCGGTGGCGACCGACTCGACGTTCGCGCTCGCGTGGTACCGCCTGGCCAACACGCTCGGCTGGATCGGCGGGTACAGCAATCCTCGCGCGTTCACGGCGAGCGCCAAGGCGGTGCAGTACTCGGCAGCGCTCCCCCCTCGCGTCCGCCGAATTCTCGTGGCCTACGAAATGTTTCAACGGGGTGATGTCGCGGCTGCGGATTCGATGCGCGCGTACACGTCATCGCATCCGGAAGACGCCGATGGGTGGTATCTGCTCGGCGAGTCTCAGTTTCACTCCCGTCACATAATACCCCGTTCACGCACCGAACTCACCGCGCCGTTCGACCGGGTGATCTCGATCGACTCCTCGCTCACGCCGGCGGTGATCCACCCGGTTGAAATGGCGGTCGGCGATGCAGATACCACCGCGGTGCGCCGGTACATGGCGGTGCTCCAGCGCGCCGACGCGGCCGAGGAACTCCGGCG
>JANMSC010000434.1:0-11018 GCA_031388885.1 Gemmatimonadales bacterium
CGACCACCATCCCGGTAGACCGACCGTCGCGGGTGGAGCTGCGGCCGCTTCGCGGCCTCGCTCGCCTTCGGCTCGAGTCCCGCCCCTACTATTCATTGCCCCGCCTCTTCGGGGCCCGCGGCTCGAGTCCCCGTTCACCACTCCCAGCGTCTCGCGGTAGCCGCACGCACCTAAGTCTGCGTCGCTTCATCGATCACAACCGGGGATACCGTGTCTCGCACCCTGTCGCCGTTCTTGCTCGCCCTGACCTCACTCTCCCTCGCCGCATGCGCGGCTCCGCCGCCGGAAGAGACGGTCGGTACCGAACTGCTCTACGTGTGGACCGGCGACGCCGACGAGAAGGACCCTGACTTCCTCGCCGTCGTCGACGTGAAGCCGGGGTCACCGAGTTATGGCGAAATCCTCCGGACGGTGCCAGTCGAGGGTCGTGCGAACTGGCCGCACCACACCGAGTACGAGTTGACCTCGAAGACGCTGCTGGCAAACGGATGGAACAGTGGGAAGACGTTCGTCTTCGACCTGTCGCGCCCCGACTCGCCATTCGTCAAGACCGTGCTCGGTGCCGTCACCGGCTACGCCTACCCGCACAGCTACGCGCGCCTGCCAAACGGCAATCTGTTGACGACGTTCCAGTCCACCGACAGCAACTACGCACCTCCCGGCGGACTCGTGGAGATGACCGAGTCCGGCGCGGTCATCCGCTCGGCGAGCGGCGCGACCACCGACATCGCGACGCCGGATACCTGGCCGTACTCGCTGCTCGTGCTTCCTGACCTCGATCGCGTGGTGGTGACGCACACGCGCATGGGGCTGGTGTCGGAGTGGCTGGGACGCAAGGTGGCACCAGGTGATTCGCATTCGCACGTCGGGAAGGACAGCAAGTCGCCGTATGTGCAGGTATGGCGCCTCTCCGACCTCAAGCTCCTTGGCACGTTGCAGCTGCCGCCACAGGATGGCGGACACCATGAGTATGCCGCCGAGCCGCGCCGGCTTGCGAATGGGCAGGTGTACGTGAACACCTTCTCGTGTGGCATCTATCGGATCGTGGGGGTGGGGAGCGAGACGCCCTCGATCGAATCGGTGGTGTCGTCGCGATTCGACAACCCGGGGTACTGCGCGGTACCCGTTGTCCTCGGCAACTTCTGGATCCAGCCATCGGCCACCGAGCAGGCCATCGTTGCGTACGACCTGAGCGAGTCATCGAAGCCGCGCGAGGTCTCACGTCTCGCGATGACAGCGCCGTTCCTCGCACCGCACTGGATCGCACTCGATGCGACGCGATCGCGGATCGTGGTGACGGCGGACGCCCCGGCCGGGTGGGTGATGCTCATCAACGTCGATCCGGCGACCGGACGACTCAGCGTCGACGAAGCGTTTTGCGATGCGGGCGCAGCGCGCGCCGGTGTCACCTTCGATCGCGCGAACTGGCCGCATGGAGCGACCGGCAACGCCATGCCGCACGGAGCGGTGTTTAGCGCGACTCGGCGCAACTGAACGGGGCAGTCCCTCCCTCACTTCCTCGAAACAAACGACAGTGCTCTCCTCCGATGATCCGGTGCGCGTCTTCCAGGACTTCGCCACGCTCGACCTGCTGTCGGGCGGCCGAGCCGAGATCATGGCAGGGCGGGGGTCGTTGCCGGCGCTCGCTCGGTGCGAAGGGACCCACCGGCCCGATGGGTCAGAATTGGTCGTAAATGTCCAAAATGTGGACAGTTCCGTCCCGACGAATCGGCCCCTCGAATCGGACGATCGATCCATTGGGAAACGCGATGTGCGACAATAATTAGACACTTCGGTGATGGACCGGAAGTTGCGTCCGGTAGCGGTCTACGCATTCAAGGCTGAACGATGACCCAGACCACCACCGACGCCCTGTGGCGCCGCTATCGCAACGAAGGTGATCTCGACGCCCGGCGCGAGCTGCTGGGCCGATACCTGGGGCTGGTGCATCATGCGGCCCGTGAGGTGGCGCCGAGAGTGCGAGACGCCGTCTCGCTCGAAGAACTGGTCTCCGCTGGCTCGCTCGGACTCCTCCAGGCGATGGAAGGCTTCGATCACGATCGTGGGCTCGCCTTCAGCACCTTTGCGATGCGCCGAATCCGCGGTGCGATCCTCGACGACCTCCGCTCACGCGACCCGCTCTCGCGCGCCGACCGCGCCCACGCCCGTCGGCATGACGCCGCCATGCAGGAACTCGAACAGAAGCTCCGCCGCCATCCGACCCAGACCGAAGTCGCCCGTCACCTCGGCGTCGACGACGACACCATGCATCGGTGGCGCGAGCGCGCTGCGACGGCAGGCCCGGTGTCGCTCGATAGCGAGCATCTGGGTGGCCAGCTTTCCGACCGGATCGGTGACGATGGTGGTGCGGAGATCCATCTGTCGGTTGAGCTAGCCGAGCGGCGTGAGACAATTCGCTTTGCGCTGAACACCCTGCCGAGTCGCGAGCGCGTGGTGTTGTCTCGATCCTACCTCGAGGAAAAAACGCTGCGTGAGATCGCCGGCGAGCTCGGGGTCACCGAGTCGCGGGTTTGCCAGCTTCGGAGCCAGGCGCTCGCTCGCCTCCGACGTGTCCCGACGCTGGTGTACGCCCACGAATAGCGCAGGAATTCCTGCTACCCGTGGTGCCAGCGCTGGGTGATCCGCCGGTGTGATCCCACGGCGCGGTCCTGAAGTGATCCGCTCCGCTTAGATTCCTGCATCGTCCCTGGCTCCTCGTCCGGAGGGAACCGATGCGCGCCGCATTCGCGGGAATCGTCGACTACGCGGGTCTCTTCCCGCCGGCCACTTGCTCGATGGCCGACGCCATTTCCTCATACAACACCTATCGTCGCTCGCCCGATCGATGGATGCTCGGGCGGTTCATTGTCGCAGCGTCGCGGCTCGACGAGCTGGCTTCGGCGTTCGATGCGTCTGGTATTGACGTCCCGCCTGCTGAACCGTGGCAGATCTCGGCCGTGCTCGGCGCGGACGTTGTGGGTGAAGTTGGGCGCGTCCATGCGTTTCGTGCGGCAGGCGCTGCACGTGGCGTGGTGGTCGACTCGATCGAGTGCAAGGTCACGTCACCCCGCCAGGTCGAACAAGTGGTCGACCAGTTGCCGGGTGACCTGATCAGGCACCTCGAAGTACCGATGGCAGGACCATACGGAACGCTCGTCGCAGCGATCGGCTCGGCGGGTGCGCACGCGAAGGTGCGCACCGGTGGCACGACCGCCGATCTCATTCCAGCGTCCGACGAACTTCTCGCGTTCCTGCTTGCGGTGGTGTCCCACCAGGTGCCCTTCAAAGCGACGGCAGGGCTGCATCACCCGTTTCGGGGGAGTTACCCATTGTCGTATGAACCTGGCGCGGCACGTGCCATGATGTATGGGTTCGTCAACTTGCTCGTGGCAACCGCCGAAATTGTTCGCAACGGCAGCAGCGACGAGGCCAGGGACATTCTCGAAGAGCGCGATCCCATGGCGTTTGAGCGCGAGCCCGATGCGATCATCTGGCGTGGCCGTCGCTACGGCGACGATGAGCTCGGCGCGGTCCGGCAACGTTTTTTTCGTGCGTTCGGCTCGTGCTCGTTCCGCGAGCCGGTAGACGAACTCGCGGTAGCACAACCAGCATGAGCGCGCTCGATCGGTCGCACGATCCCGCGCGCCGCAGCTGGGTCGTGAGCGCGAACGGGCACGCGGAGTTCCCGGTGCAGAATCTGCCGTTTGGCGCCATGGTGCCGGACGCCGACGCGTTGCCGGAAGTCGTCGTGGCGATCGGTGACCAGGCGCTTCGCCTTGTCGCTGCGTTCGAGGCCGGATTCGGTGCGGAACTGCCGTTCGATCCGCAGTTCGCGCCGTTCCTGCTCGATCAGCTCACCGCGGAATCACCCGAGGTGTGGACTGGCCTGCGGCTCGCCCTCAGCGACGCCCTGAGCGATCCGGCGTGGGAGGCACGGCTGCGCAGCGCACTCGTGCCACAGCGGGACCTGCGGCACGTTTTGCCGGTGCATTCCAACGACTTCTCCGACTTCTACGCGTCGATTCATCATGCAACCAATGTCGGATCGATGTTCCGGCCTGACAATCCGCTGCTGCCCAACTACAAGTGGCTGCCGATCGGGTATCACGGCCGGACATCGTCGCTGGTGGTCGATGGTACGCCCGTTCGCCGGCCACTGGGCCAGACTCGCGGACCCGCCGACGACCTGCCGGTGTTTGGGCCGAGTCGTTCGCTCGACTACGAACTCGAACTCGGGTTGATCATCGGCGGCTCGAACGAACTGGGTGTGCCGATCCCGGCGGCAGATGCCTGGTCGCGCATCTTTGGCGTGTCATTGCTGAACGACTGGTCGGCGCGCGACGTGCAAGCGTGGGAGTACCAGCCGCTCGGCCCGTTCCTCGCCAAGAATTTTGCCACCACGCTCTCGCCCTGGATCATCACCGCGGATGCCCTCACGCCGTTTCGGGTTGCGATGCCGCCGCGGCCGACGGGTGATCCCGAGCCGATGCCGCACCTTTGCGTCCCCGACGATCACACCTGGTCGATCGAACTTGATGTCGAGCTGCGGACGTCGCCAATGCGCGACCGCGGTGACCCGGCATTCAGGGTCAGCCGCGTGAAGTTCGAGGACGCGATGTACTGGAGTCCGGCGCAATTGGTGACACACCATGGCAGCAACGGGTGCAACCTGTCGCCTGGTGACGTGATCGGCACGGGCACGATTTCCGGGCCCACCCCCGAGTCGCGTGGCTGCCTGCTCGAGCGCACCTGGCGTGGCGCCGAACCGCTCGCGTTGCCCGACGGTGCGGTGCGTCGTTTCCTCGAGGATGGCGACGAAGTGACGCTCCGTGGTCGCTGCGTGGCGCCCGGTGCGATCCCGATCGGCCTCGGCGTGTGTCGCGGTGTGGTGCTGCCGGCATGACGCGCACGGTTGACGTCACCGTCACATACCTGGAGATGACGTCTCCCGATCAGCTGCGGGCAAGTCGTCGCCTGCCTGAGGGAATTCGCCTGGTGCAGGTGCACGACTCGCACGCGGGTCGGCTCGCGGGGGAGCTGTATCGCGGGGTCGGCGCGAACTGGCATTGGCGTGATCGCCTTGACTGGTCGGATGCCGAATGGACGACAGCCGTCGACCGGCCCGGCGTGGAACTCTGGATCGCAACCGATGCGGCGACCGAGTCACCGGCCGGCTACTTCGAGCTCGAACGCACCGGTGACGTGGTGGACATTCATTACTTCGGGTTGCTTCCGGAATTCATCGGGCGGGGACTCGGCGGCTGGATGCTCACTCGAGCTGTCGAACAGGCGTGGGCGCTCGGGCCGGCGCGGGTCACCCTCAACACCTGCACGCTCGACGGCGAGGCGGCATTGCCGAACTATCTCGCGCGCGGCTTCTCGGTGGTGCGTACGGTCCAGCAGCGCAGGGACATCCCGCAATGAACCTGGCTGACCTGCGACGTGAGTATGCCAAAGCAACGCTGGACGAATCGACCACGTTGGCCGATCCGCTCGATCAGTTTGCGCGATGGTTTTCCCAGGCGCAGGCAGGTGGGACATCTGAACCCAATGCCATGACGCTGGCGACGGTTGATGCCGACGGGCAGCCAAGTGCCCGGATCATGCTGCTCAAGGGGGTCAGCGCCGACGGTTTTGTGTTCTTCACCGACCACCGGTCGCGCAAGGGTGTCGAACTCGCCTCGAATCCGGCGGTCGCGCTGGTGTTCCATTGGGGCGAACTCGAGCGCCAGGTGCGAGTACGCGGCACAGCCGCCATCATCGATGCTGCCGAGACCGCAGATTACTATCGCTCGCGCCCCAGAGGCTCCCGTATCGGCGCGTGGGTGTCACACCAGAGTTCGGATCTCGTCGATCGCGCCGCCCTCGAGCGGCGCTGCGACGAGCTGACCCGGACGTTCGCCGACGGCGAGATCCCCGTTCCGCCGTACTGGGGCGGATACCGTGTGGTGCCGCAGGAGGTCGAGTTCTGGCAGGGACGCCCGAACCGCTTGCACGATCGCATCCTCTACACTCGCTCATCGGAGCATGCGTGGCGCCGCGTCCGACTCTCGCCCTGACGGGCACGCCGCGGTCGCGTGAGTAGCCTCGACCAGGAGCTCGCGCCAGGGCGTCGCCTCGCCGGAATCGGCGTGCTGATCAATGCGGTGCTCGCCGTGGTGAAGGGGGTCGCGGGCATCCTCGGCAATTCGTACGCGCTGGTCGCCGACGCGGTCGAATCGGTCACCGACATCGCGGGGTCACTCGTTGTGTGGAGCGGGCTGCGCCTGTCGAGCCGGGCTGCCGACGACGATCATCCGTATGGCCACGGCAAGGCCGAACCGCTTGCCGCGGCCGCTGTTGGGCTGATGCTCGTTGGCGCCGCGATCGGGATCGCGATCGCGGCCGTGCGTGACATCCTCACGCCGAACGACCCACCGGCGCCATTTACCCTCGCCGTGCTCGTCGGCGTTGTGGTCGTCAAAGGTTTTCTCTTTCGGCGCACCGCGCGAGCAGCGCGCGAGACGGGGAGTGGAGCCGTCAAAGCCGAGGCGTGGCATCATCGCTCCGATGCGATCACGTCTGGGGCAGCGTTCGTGGGCATTTCAGCCGCGCTGATCGGTGGCCCCGCGTGGGGGTGGTGCGACGGCGCTGCCGCCTTGATCGCGGCAGTCGTCATCGTCATGAGTGCGCTCGCCATCTTGCGTCCCGCGATCCACGAGCTGATGGACGGTGCACCCGACGACGCATTCTTCGGGGCGGTGCGTGACGCAGCACTCTCGGTGCCAGGTGTACGCCACATCGAAAAGGTCCGCGCCCGACGAGTGGGGACGCGATTCGACGTCGACCTGCACGTCCAGGCCGACCCAGCGCTCGCGTTGTACGATGCGCATATTCTCGGCGGTTGTGTCAAGTCGGCGATTCGCGGTGCGTTGCCCAACGCATGGCAAGTGCTGGTACACCTGGAGCCCTTCGACGGCGCTTCGGCCAAACCCTTCGATGGTGCGCGCAGCACCACCGACACATGACGCTGATCGAGCAGGTGGCCGAGCGGTTCGGCGCGCTCGTGGACCCGGGGGCGACGTGCCTTGTGGCCGTGTCGGGCGGCCCCGACTCGGTCGCATTGCTCGACCTCCTGCATCGCGGTGTCGCCGTACACGGACGCACGCTTGTCGTTGGCCATGTCGATCACGGGATTGATCCCGCGAGTGTGGCTGTTGCGGCGCACGTCGCCGCACTCGCCGCGGAGCGGGGCTGCCCATTTGTCGTTGAGGTGCTCGCACTGGGCACCGACGCGAGCGAGACGCGAGCTCGCACCGCGCGCCGCGCCGCGCTCGTGCGCATGGCGGATGCGGTGGGTGCCGCCGCGATTGCCACTGGCCATCACGCGGACGATCAGGCGGAAACGGTGTTGCTTCGCGTGCTGCGCGGGAGTGGACCAGCGGGGCTTGCGGCGATGCGGCTCCGACAGGGGCGCTGGATCCGTCCCCTGCTCGATATCCGCCGGGTGGAGCTCGAGGGGTATCTCGCCAGCCGGGGACTCACCACGTGGAACGATCCCGCCAATCGTGATGTCAGGCACCTGCGATCGTGGCTCCGGCATGAGGTCATGCCGACGCTGGTTGCGCGGCTGCCTGACCTGACTGAGCAGCTGGTCGGCGTTGCGCGACGGGCTGGACGCGCCCGCACGGCGTGGGATGCCGTGCCCGACCTCATTCCAGCCCTTGATCTGCACCGTTCAGCAGGCGGGATTTCCGTTGCCGCACCCCCCCTGCGGGGGTATCGTTCCGCCGTGCGCGACGCCATCGTCGCCGCCCTCGGCCGGCAAAGCGGCGTCACGTTGGGCGCTCGGCGGCTGCGCGAGATTGGCGTCCTCGTCATGCAGGAGGGCGGGAGCCGACGGATCCGGGTAGATCGGTGCCTCGAAGTGGAACTTGCCTTCGACCGCCTGACGTTTCTCCGGGCGGATGTCTCGCCATTTTCGCCGGTGCCGATCGAGGGCAGGGTGGATGTGGCGATCGGCGATCGGCGGGTAGAGGTACGCGAGGCGGTCGCAACGGGCAGCGTCGAGAGGCGGGCTTGGGAAACCGAAATCGCACCGGGTCGGTATGTCGTTCGTCCGTGGCAACCGGCTGATCGGATTCGCCCGGTCGGCGGTGCCGGTTCGAAGGCGGTCGCCACGCTGTTCAAGGAAGCGCGGGTTGCCCCCAGCCGCCGAGTCGAGTGGCCGGTGGTCACGGCGGCCGACGACGCAACGATTGTGTGGGTCCCTGGCATCTGCCGGTCGGGGACCCGACTTCCTCAACGCGGCACCGAGGCCCTGCATGTCCGCTGCACTGACCCATGAGATGAGGCGCCGCGCCGCTGGACGCGACTTCAGGGTCGTGTTTGACGAGGCGACCATCGCTGGGCGCGTGCGGGAACTCGGTCAAGCGATTACGGCGGCGTACCCCGACGGCGACTTGCTCGTCCTCGGCCTGCTCAAGGGGAGCTTCATCTTCCTGAGCGATCTGGTGCGCCAGATTGATCGGCCGTTGCACGTGGATTTTCTGGTGGCGTCGTCCTACGGTGCAGCGACCGTATCGAGCGGGGCGGTTCGCCTGCTGTACGATCCCGAAACGCCACTCGAAGGGAAGCACATCCTGATGGTCGAGGATATCATCGACAGTGGTCGCACCATGATGCGACTGACCACCCTCCTCCGGGAGCGCCAGCCCGCCTCACTCGCGATCTGTGCGCTGCTCGACAAGAAGTTGCTGCCAGTGCCGCTCCCCGAACTTCGGTGGACCGGATTTCCGGCACCGTCCGCGTTCCTGGTCGGTTACGGCCTCGACCACGCGGAAGACCACCGACACCTCCCGTTCATTGGTGACCTGATCTGATGGCTGAACGCACTCCGCCGCGCCAACCGTCGACCAACTGGGCCGGGCATAGCAAGACGCTCGCCCTGTGGTCGCTCTTTGTCTTGATCGTGATCGCGCTCTTCCAGTATATGTCGAAGCAGCGCGCTCCCAGCGAGTTCACCTACAGCGAGTTCTCGAAGCAACTCGAGGGCGGAAACATTGCTGCTGTCGAAATCGAAGGCGGCAAGCTGCTGAAGGGCGAGTTCCGCACCACCGTTACCCAGGACGCGCGATCGGTAAAGGTCTTCACCGTGTTGCTGCCGATGGTCAGTTCGGTGGAGTTCGTCAAGCGTCTTGAGGACGCCGGCGTGCAGATCACTGCGCGCGAGCCGAAGGGTGGCATTGGGATGCTGCTCATGGGTGCGCTCCCCTGGATCGTGATCATCGCGCTCTGGTGGTTCATCTTCCGGCAGCTGCAGGCAGGCGGCAATCGTGCGTTCGCGTTCGGCAAGTCGAAGGCGAAACTGCTTACCGGTGACACGCCCAAGGTGACGTTCGCCGACGTGGCGGGTGCGGACGAGGCGAAGGTCGAGTTGCAGGAAGTCATCGAGTTCCTCAAGGATCCGCAGAAGTTCACCCGACTCGGCGGGCGCTTGCCGAAGGGGGCGCTGCTGGTCGGACCGCCGGGCACCGGCAAGACCCTGCTCGCCCGCGCGGTAGCCGGCGAAGCCGCGCGTCCGTTCTTCTCGATGTCCGGGTCGGACTTCGTTGAGATGTTTGTGGGCGTTGGTGCCTCGCGAGTGCGCGACCTCTTTGAACAAGGGAAGGCACACGCGCCCTGCATCATCTTCATCGACGAAATCGATGCCGTCGGTCGGCACCGCGGCGCGGGTCTCGGCGGCGGTCACGACGAGCGCGAACAAACGCTCAACCAGCTGCTCGTGGAGATGGACGGGTTCGAGTCGAATGAGGGTGTGATCCTCATTGCCGCGACCAACCGGCCAGACGTGCTCGATCCAGCGCTCCTTCGCCCGGGCCGGTTCGACCGCCAGATCATGGTCGATGCACCGGACATGAAGGGTCGCGAGGGCATTCTGCGGGTGCATGTGCGCAAGATTCCGCTGGCCCCCGACGTGAACCTCGAGACCATCGCGAAGGGCACTCCGGGCATGGCTGGCGCTGACCTCGCGAACCTCGTGAACGAGGCGGCGCTGCTCGCGGCGCGCGAGAACAAGTTGGTGGTGGAAATGCACGACTTCGAGGAGGCAAAGGACAAGGTGATGCTCGGCGTCGAGCGCCGTTCGCTCGTCCTCACCGAAGAAGACAAGAAGCTCACCGCGTACCACGAGGCAGGCCACGCGGTGGTCGCTATCAAGACGCCGGGCAGCGACCCGGTGCACAAGGTCACGATCATTCCGCGAGGCCGCGCGCTGGGTCTCACGGCGTCGCTGCCCGAGGTCGATCGGCACAATTACACCCGCGACTGGCTGATCGGCTCGCTCGCGATGTTTTTGGGTGGCCGTGCCGCCGAGGAGCTGGTGTTCGGCAAGGGTGCCGTGACGACCGGTGCTGGCAACGATATCGAGCGCGCGACGATGCTGGCGCGCCGGATGGTCACCCAGTTCGGGATGAGCGAAGTGATCGGGCTCATGTCGGTCGGTGAGCGCGAGCAGGAGGTCTTCCTCGGCCGCGAATTTGGTTCGCGCCGGGAAACGTCGGAAAAAACGGCACAAATGGTCGACGGCGAAGTGAAGCGGCTGCTGGACGAGGCGTACGCGACGTCGCTGCGGCTGGTGCACGAGCATCGTGACCTGCTCGACCGGATTGCGCTGGCGCTGCTCGATCGAGAGACGATCGACCGCGAAGATCTTGTCCTGCTCGCGCGCAACCAGCCGCTGCCGCCGCGGGTCTTGGCCCCGCCCGCGGGGAGCGTGCCGGTGGTACCCGAAACATCGCGGGTCGAGGTGCCCGCCGTTCGCCCGCCGATGCTTGGCGCGCCACCGGCAGAGCCGTTCGGCGCGTGATCGTCACGCCGTTGCCGGGTCGCGGAGTCACCGCGATCCGCGACGCCCTCCTGTCCCACGGATGGGAGGGCGAGGTGTGTCGAGACACCGCGCTCGGCATCGACGCGACAGGATTTCCTGTCACCGGTGTTTCCAGCGACGCCATCGAGGCGATGCTTGGCGTGGCTGGTCG
>JANMSC010000069.1:0-5927 GCA_031388885.1 Gemmatimonadales bacterium
TCAAACTTGATCTTTGGCGGTGTCGCTCGCACGGCGGTGCCACAAGTACCCGTATGCCGCCGCGTTGAGGATCAGCACCAGCGTCCCGAGCGCCACCTGCACCGGCCGGGTCAGGCCCTGCGGGTAGAGGACTGGCAGCAGGTAGTGCTCGACGAAGCCGCCCGCGTACCCCGCCTGGCCACCCAGTTGGCGCAACCGATTCTCAAGGGGGGTGAGTGGGCAGACCCACCCGGCGAACTCGATGAGCGCGCCATAGAGCGCGCAGGGAAGCTGAATCCAGGCGAGCCGTGGCCAACGCAGCACCAGGAGGGCGCCCAGGACGACAAACCCAACAAAGGCAAGGTGCAGGAGTACCAGAAGGTTTGCGAGCAGCAGGTACGGCATCTCTGGTTCACCCCTGGCCTGCGAACCTCAAGCGGCAACCGTCGAACGTCAAAGTCCAGTTGCAAGCGGGTCAGACAAAATGCTGCCGCCGCCGACCAGTCCAGCCATATATATCCGGCGGTGGCCGAAGCGGTTAGAGCCTCGGCTGCTGCCAATGCGGGTTAGCCAGCGCGGCCCGGCCGAGTCGGGTGCAACGAGGCAGGCTCATAGGGGCCAATCGCGGAGGATCCGCTCGGTTTCCTCGGCATGTCCGCTTTCGTCGCGGACCATGTCCTCAAGTTGGACGGCTAGACCTTTGTCGCCATGCGCCTCCGCTTCCCGAGCCCGTTGAGTGTAGTCCTTGGTGGCTCGGAGCTCGGCTGTGAGGACCGCTTGGAGCATTTCACGATTGGTGCCGGCTGGCTCTACTGGGCGCGGGATGGTCGCGGGTTCACCCCCGAGCGCGACGATCTTATTCGCGAGGAATTGCGCGTGGAGTTGCTCGTCCGCCACCTCAGCCAGGAAAAACTGGGTGAGTTGCGGGCGGTAAGGACCCGTCACCTTGGCGGCATACGTCAGATACTGAATGATCGCGCCGAACTCTCCGGCCAGGTCTTCGTTGAGGTGTGCGATGAGTTGCTTCGTCTGCTTTGCCATGTCTTCCTCCGGAGCCGCGTCGTGGGTACATCAATCAAAAGGCCGCGCTGGCTAACGACGCAATTCACCCGCGGCCAACCCGAAGCGAAGCGGCGGGTTTGCCGTCCGCATGCAATTGCTTGTCAGGTTCGTATCACCTCATACAGCCCTGGATAATTCGGAGAATGATCCGTAGCCGCTTCCACAATGTTTTGAAGTTCCGGGTTTGTCAGCGCAGCCATAAAATGGTCCGGTGATGTCCATTCCGCGACCGTCACTAGATGAAACCGCGCATCGGGGTTGATCGCCCGATGTAGCTTGGACGATACATAGCCCGGCTGCCTGAGAAAATATTCGGCAAACTTATCCCACATTGCCAGAGCTTGCTCTTCCTTACCTTTCGGCACCTCGAACGGATTGATCACAATTACGTTAGCCATGTTTCCTCCTTTGAAATATGGAACCTTGTATCTCTTGTATCTCTGATCTACCGTGGATCGTAGATTCTGAACAGGGTGGTAACCCGTTGCGCCTCAGGGCCTCGAGCCCATGCGTTCGCCTGGGTGCCACCCGTTGGTGATCGCCGAGAGCCCCAACAGTTGCCGGGGGGTGGACCCCGCATCACGCCAGGTTGGGCCACGTCGATCGGTACTCGCGCGGAGCCGCTCATGGACTCCTACATCGGTATCGATGTGTCGAAGGCGCCGCTCGACGTCGCGTCACCCCCAGACGGCCAGAGCTGGACCGTCACCAATGACGAGGCTGGCCTCGCGGCACTGATGCCACGACTCGTCGCGCTCGCCCTGAACTCGCCGTCGAGCCAGCGTTCGGCTGGACCGGAGCCCTCGGTGACACGAAGGACGGCCTTCCGTTCATAGGTGAGTGGGACGGGGTGCCCGGACGCATCTTCGCGCTCGGCTACGCCCGCCCTTGTGTGGCCGATCACGCTTCACTATACTGCTACTGAAAGTGCATTATTGATCGGCGGACCAAAGCCGGTCTCCTTGTCGCAAGGGCAAGTCGGCCCGTGAGACGAAGGCGTGATCGAGGCTCCTGAGGGAGCTTCTCGATGGCGCCTTTTTTGTTTTCGAGACCCACTTGGGGTGGGAAAGGACATACGAAAGCGCGACGGCGCCACGCGGAATGCTCGTGCTGGCCTTGCGACGGAATAAGGAACTGCGGGTCGCATGTTTGTTCACACGAAAGATGCCTGGAGTAGTCCAATGAGAATCCCCATGAACAATCGAATGTTACCCGCGCTTTCGCCCCCGGGCCTCCGCGCACGGCTCGCCGTCGCGATCGTGTTCGCCGGAGCGCTGACCGCGGCATGTGACGTTCACACGCCCACCGGACCCGGCCCACTCGCCAGCATCACCGTCACCCCCAACCCGGTGACCCTGTCCATCAACGCCACCCAGCAGTTCGTCGCGGTCGGCAAGGACGGCGCCGGCACCGTGGTCTCGATCTCGCCCGTCTGGTCCATCGTGGCCGGTGGTGGCACCATTAACAGCGCGGGTCTGTTCACCGCGGGTACGGTGGCCGGGACGTATGCGGCCACGGTCAAGGCCGTCAGCGGTGGGATATCGGCTACCGCGTCGGTCACCGTGATCGTCGGAGCACTGGCGACCGTCACCGTCACCCCCGACCCGGTGACCCTGCCCATCAACGCTACGCAGCAGTACACCGCCGTGGGTAAGGACGCCGGCGGCAACGTCGTCGCGATCTCGCCGGTCTGGTCGGTCGTCGCCGGTGGTGGCGCCATCAATAGCGCGGGTCTGTTCACCGCGGGTACGGTGCCTGGAGCCTTCCCGAATACAGTACGGGCAACCAGCGGGAGTATTGCTGGTACCGCGACGGTCAATGTGACCGCCGGAGCACTGGCGACCATCACCGTCACCCCCAACCCGGTGACCCTGCCCCTGAACGGCCCGCAGCAGTTCACTGCCGTCGGGAAGGACGCCAGCGGCAACGTCGTCGCGTTCTCGCCGGTCTGGTCGGTCGTTGCCGGTGGTGGCACCATTAATAGCGCGGGTCTGTTCACCGCGGGCTCGGTGTCCGGGATCTTCCCCAATACGGTACGGGCCACCAGCGGGAGTATCTCGGGTACCGCGACGGTCGTTGTGACCGCCGCAGCCTTGGCGACCATTACCGTGACGCCGAACCCGGTCTTCCTCCTTCCAAATGCTACGCGGCAGTTCACCGCCGTCGGCAGGGATGCGAACGGCAACGTCGTCGCAATCACGCCGGTCTGGTCGGTCGTGAATGGTGGCGGCAGCATCAATGCCGGCACGGGTCTCTTCACCGCGGGTGCGGTGACCGGGACGTTTACCAACACCGTCAGGGCGACCAGTGGCACGATCTCAGGTACAGCGACGGTGACAGTCTCATCGACTTCCCCGACGCCAATAAATCTCGGAGCGGCAGCACCCAACGGGATCATGGCGGGCACGGCCGTCACCTGTATCACCGGCGGCACGATCAACGCTGACGTGAGCGTCAGCCCAGGCAACACGATCACCGGCTTCGGCCCGTGTGTGATCACGGGCGTACAGCATCTGGGCGACGCGGTAGCGGCGCAGGGGCAGATTGACCTCACGACCGCATACAACACGCTGGCCGGCCTGCCGTGCCCACCGGCGAACGCCATCGTGGCCAACCTTGGCGGAACGACCAAACCGGCCGGTGTCTACTGCACCGCGAGTGGCATCGGCGTGACCGGCACGCTGACGCTGGATGGCGGGGGAGATCCCAACGCGACCTTTGTCTTCCAAGCCGGCAGCTCGCTCACCACAGCCGGAAATATCGTCCTGATCAATGGTGCGCGGGCCGCGAACGTGTACTGGCAGGTTGGCAGTTCGGCCACGCTCGGCACGGCGTCGCAATGGCAGGGCAACATCCTCGCCCTGACGAGTATCACGATGGTGGACAACGCTACGCTGTTCGGACGCGCCCTGGCGCGGAACGGTGCCGTGACACTGGGCACCAACAACGTCATTACCCTGCCGTAGGCTGGCGGGGTGCTGGGGCCGGACACCGGTCCGGCCTCGGCAAGGTCGTTTGCGAACAAGCAGCTCCGGGATCGAGTTCCGCCGGACGCCGCGACTGGCGGGCAGGCTAGCCGCCACAGGGAACTCCCAAGGAGAGTCACCATGTTAGCGAGAGCCATTTCGGTCAGCTTCGCGGTGCTGGTAGGGGCCGTGCCCGCCACAGCGCAGCAACGGGGGACGATGGAGTTCGGCGCATTCGGCGCCCGAAACGCCTTCGATGACAGTCTGGGTATGAACAGCAGTTGGGGCGCGGGCGTGCGGATTGGCGTGTTCGTCGTTCCCCGGTTGTCGGTCGAGTTCGAAGGCGGCGCGAGCAGAGCCGGTCGCACGCTCGGACGCCCCGATGTGAACGTGGGGCTGCTTACGGCGCGGTTGACGGCCGTCCCGCTCCAATTCGG
Source organism: Gemmatimonadales bacterium (assembly GCA_031388885.1). Taxonomy (GTDB): domain Bacteria; phylum Gemmatimonadota; class Gemmatimonadetes; order Gemmatimonadales; family GWC2-71-9; genus Palsa-1233. The sequence continues at coordinate 4,445 of JANMSC010000069.1, forward strand.
CCGCGTGTCCGTGCTCCTGGGCGTCGGCGTCGATCACACGGACACCCACTTCCTGGAAAGTTACGGTATCCACGGGCTGCTGGGCGCGAAGTTCGCGCTCTCGGACGCCGTGGCGCTGCGGATCGATGGAATCGTGAGCCGCTTGGCGAACGGGGGATACACGAATCGAGCCCTTCATGCGGGCTTGAGCGTCTACCGGAGCCCGCGAGGCCGTACCGATACGGTAACCCGCATGGAGACCGCGGCTCCCCTGGCACAGCGGCCTGATTCGGTCAGTGCGTCCGAGACTGGGCGTTTACGCGCCGCCGCGGCCAACTACCAGGCACTGCGCGACTCGCTTGCCAGGCGTGTGCCGGCGTCGTCCGCCGCGGCGCTCGCGACGATGCAACAGATCATCTACTTCAAGCACGACAGATCGGACCTCAGCGACTCGGCGAGGGCGCTCCTCAGCGACAAGGTCCCGGTCTTCCGGGCCAACCCGGCGATGCGGATTGTCATCGTTGGGTTCGCGAGCCAGCCCGGCACCACAGGGTACAACTTGGCGCTCGGCCTCCGGCGTGCCGAGGCGGCCAAGACCTACCTGGTCTCGCAGGGCATCGATCCGGTCCGGATTGAGATCGCCACGCGTGGCGAGGGAGAGTTGGTGGTCGAAGGTCCCGGGGAAGCCGCGGACGCGGCGAATCGGCGCGGCGAGTTCCGGCTCCTGATCGCCGATCCATATCTCGTGGCGCCGAATAGGTAAAAGCGGGAACGCCGAGAGGATTCGCCGGGTGCGGGAGACCGTGCCCGGCGTTTCTCGGAGATTGGCTGACCGAAACCAGAATCCAAGCGCTTGGTCGAGGCCGCCACACGGTCCTGACGTTGGTCCCGTTTGGATACAGTCCGTCGTGAGCTACTAGCGCTACTGGTCCCGGCCTCGGGGGCAGCGGATCCCCGGATGTGGGCATTGCACTTTCCGGGCTTGAGTCGTACACTCGCGCGCTCCCCCCAATCATCGCTGCACCGGAGAATCATCATGGATACAAGGAAGTTCCTTGCCGGGACCGTCGTGGGTGGTATCGTGCTCTACGTCACAGGGTACTTGATCTTTACCATGGCACTCGCCGGTTTTTACGCCGAGAATGCGGGTGCTGCTACGGGGGTGGGTCGCCCGGCGGAACTGATGTGGGCGGTCGTGCTGGGCAGCCTCGCGTATGCAGCGTTGATCTGCTACGCCATGGGCGCTCGCTTCGCGACTGGAATGACCGGAGGCGCCAAGGTCGGCGCCGTTGTCGGATTCCTCATGTGGTTTGCCGTTAATTTCATCCTGTACGGCGTTTCGGATGTTGCCAACCTCACCCGCACCATCGTCGATCCCCTTGTGGAAATCGTTCACGGCGGAATTGGTGGCGCCGCGATCGGATTCGTCATGGAGCGGATGAAGCCAGCGTCATCGGCCTGACGCACGTCTGCTGTGGATGGCCGCGCACTGACGGTGCGCGGC
>JANMSC010000093.1:0-6261 GCA_031388885.1 Gemmatimonadales bacterium
GCCGCGGACCCGGCATCTTGAGCCATCATGACAGACGTGCTCGCGACCCTGACCGACCGCGGTATGGTGCACAACGCCACGCCGGACCTGGCCGCTCGGCTCGCCGCTGGTCCGATTACCGGCTATGTGGGCTTCGACCCCACGGCCGATTCGTTGCACGTCGGTAACCTTGTGCCGGTCATGGCCTTGGCATGGCTCCAACGGCTCGGCGGCCGGCCGATCGTGCTGATTGGCGGTGGTACAGGCCTCGTCGGCGATCCGTCAGGTAAGCGTGCCGAACGTCCGATGCTCGAGGAGGGCACCGTTGCGGAAAACGCGGCGGCGCTGCAACTACAACTCGAACGTTTCCTCGAATTTGGTGATGGACCCGGCAGCGCGATTGTCCGGAACAACGCGACGTGGCTCACGTCGTTGCCGCTGCTGCAGTTTCTTCGCGATACCGGGAAGCACTTCACGGTCAACTACATGCTGCAGAAAGACACGGTGAAGTCGCGGCTCGACAGCGGGATCTCGTTCACCGAGTTCAGCTACATGCTGGTGCAGGCGTACGACTTCGCGCACCTCGCGCGCACGGAAGGGTGCGAGCTGCAATTCGGCGGGAGCGACCAGTGGGGCAACATTACGGCCGGGATCGAGCTTTGCGCCCGCCGCGACGGCGTGAAGGCCCACGGGCTTGTGCTGCCCCTCCTGACGACCGCGTCGGGTGCCAAGTTCGGGAAGAGCGAGCACGGGAACATCTGGCTCGATCCTGAGCGTACGTCACCGTATGCGTTCCACCAATTCTGGCTCCAGTCCGATGACGCCGACGTGGAGCGGTCGCTGCGCTTCTTCACCTTTCTTGAACTCGATGAGATTGCGTCGGTGATGGCCGCACACGGTGCAGATCCCGGGCGGCGCACCGCGCAGCGATGCCTGGCCGACAATGTCACGCGACGGGTGCATGGCGCTGAGGCTGTCGCCCGGGTGAACGCGGCGGCGGCGATTCTGTTCGGCGGCGGCGACCTGCGCGCGGTTGATGAAGCGACGGTTGCGATCGTGGCCGCGGAGGTCACGGTCACGGTGATCGAGCGCAGCGTCATCGAAGCCGGGTTGTCAATCGTCGACGCCCTGGAACTTTGTGGTCTTGCCGCTTCGAAGAGTGACGCTCGGCGTGGTCTGGCAGGCAACGGGTTTTCGGTCAATGGCGTGCCAGTGAGCGCAGAGACGACCATCTCCGCAAACGACCTTCTCCCGGGCGGCATCGTGCTGCTGCGCAAGGGCAAGCGTAGCTGGGCGGCGCTGCGGATCCCGGTTCGCGACGGTGCGTGATCGCGCGGCGGCCTTGGCCGCATGATCAAGGACGTCGCGCGTTGGGCTCGAGATGTCTACCGGCGCAGGGTATTCCGTTCGCTGGTTCGCCGGGTGGTCGAGAACCCGGTCGCAGCCATGGACGACCGCGAACTCCTTGAGCGGATTTCCAACGCGTGGGGCAATGGGCCATGGACGGCCTCAACCGATTACCTGCAAACTTCCATGTCGCTGGCGCGCGCGGCAAGAGGGCCGATTCTCGAGTGCGGGTCCGGGCTCAGTACGATTCTCGTGGCCGCCGCAACTCGTGGCACGGGTCGACCGGTGATCACCCTTGAACACTCAGGGGCGTGGGCCCGTCGGGTTGGAGCAGAGCTTGACCGGGCCGGACTCGGTCACGCTCGCGTCGCGCACTCACCGCTCAAGTCAACCGCAAGCTATGACTGGTACTCGGTTCCGGAGCCATTGCCGCATGGGCTCAGCCTCGTGCTCTGTGACGGCCCGCCCGGAACGACCAGGGGCGGTCGCTCGGGGCTCGTGCCGGAGATCTGGAATTTGCTGTCGTCCGACGTCGTGATCTTGCTTGACGATGCGTCTCGGGATGGCGAACAGGCCGCGGTGGCATCGTGGACCGCGCAGTATCCGCTGGTCGCGCACGTCGATGAAACGGCGCGCAATCCGTACGCAACCCTTCGTCGTTCGTCGTAGTGGTTTGGTTTGTTGGGTCGGAGCGTCAGGTCAGCCGGCCAGCAAATCCGCCACCTGTTCCATCTGGTCCATCGTGTTGAACAGGTGCGGACTCAGCCTGATCGAACCTTCGCGGAGCGAACACTGCACCCCCGCGCACTGCAACCGCACGAACGCAGCGGCGACGTCACGCGGGCGCACACAGATGATCGCCGACCCGCGGGCGTCAGTCGGGGACGTGATCGTGACGCCGTTCCGGTTGGCCCACCCGCGAATCGGCTCGTGCAATAACCTGGCGTGCGCGCCGATCGCGGCTGCACCGACCTCCAGCAGGAGTTCGATCGATGCATTCATCGCCGCAAAATCCTGCACCGGCAGCGTGATCAGCTCGAATCGTCGCGCATCGGGCCACGGTCGTGGGTTGTAGGCGGTGAGCTGGGCGTAATCGTCTGTTCCCTCGAACGATGCCCACCCAGCAAACGTTGGCACGAACCGCTGGCACAGCTCCCGCCGGACGTACAGAAATCCGGTGCCCCAAGGACTGAGCAGCCATTTTTGGGCGCCGCAGGCGAGGAAGTCGACGGGAGTCGCCCGCACATCCACCGGAACATGACCGATCGCCTGAATCGCATCGACCACAAGCCACGTCCCGTTCGCACGAGTGGCACGCGACACAGCGTCCAGGTCGATGGTGTAGCCGTTGGCGAACTGGGTCAGTGAAATCACCACAGCCTTCACGCGCGGGTCGGCGATTCGTGTCAGTAGCGCCAGTTCATCGGGCCAGCCGAGGGGCGTCCGCGGGATCAGCTCAAGCGTGACGCCTTGCGGGGCGAGGGCGAGCACGGGGTACACGTTTGACGGGAACTCGCCGTCGAACGTGACGACAATGTCGCCCTCACCAAGTGGCAGCGCGCGCACAGCGACGTTCAGTCCGGTTGTGGTGTTCGTCATGAGTGCGATTTCGTCGCTGTGCGCGCCCACGAGGCGGGCGGCGAGGGCTCGCGACCGGCTCAAGACAGCATTGATCCGCTCCACGGGCCACGTTGATGGCCGCGTGCGGTCGCGGTTGCACCGCTCGAGAACCCGCACGGTTCGCGCGGGCAACGGTCCCATGCTCGCGCAATTCAGGAAAACCCCGTCCTGGCGCACTGGCAAGAACTCGGCAAGTGAGAGCGATTCCAGGCTGGAAGCGCCGATGATCGACTCGCTCACGAACTGCTGATGGCCGCGCGGGCTATGTCGCGAGCCCCCGGTCGGTGTTTCAAGCCAAGCCTGCGAACCCACGTGGCCGCCGACGCTAATTGTGCCTGCCCGCGCAATGAAGCTTGATACCAGAGATCACGCGCAGACTCGGCGATCGCCGCGTCGATCGCCGCACGTTGGCTGGTGTCGCGTCGCGCTTGCGCAAGCGTCAGCGCCCTCAACGAGTAGCGAGAGAAGGCCTCGGCATTGGATGGCCGCGTCTGATTTGTGCCATGCACGCGCTTGTGTACGCCCACGCGCGGCACCATCACGAACGGTCCGCGGTCCGCCAAGCGCAGCGCGAACTCGCGATCTTCGCAGAATAGTTGGCCAGGATCGAACAATCCGCAGATCGCGAATGTGCGGCGCGGAATGACCCAACTGCTCGGCGCTATCCAATTGCCCGTCAGGAGCGACGCGAAGAGGCCGTCACCGAGGCGTTTGGCCCCGCTTGCACCCAGACTAGTTGTGACGATGCTGCCTAATTTGGCAACTGAACGCTCAAGCATCGTCGTAGCGGCTACACCATCCGACGAGAACTGTTCGGCATCGTCGAAGGCCAGGAGAGCGTCTGGGCACGCCACAAGCGATTCCACCAGCTGAGGCAGGTGACCCGACTCGAACCGGTCATCTGCATCAAGCAACGCGACGAACCCTTCATCGGACGCCAGAATGCCCGCGTTCCTTGCCGCCGATATTCCTGAGTTGGACTGCGCGAGTACAACCGTCGGTACTGACGCACCCCGACCCCATCGGCGGGCAACCTCGGCGGTGTCATCCGTGGAGCCGTCGTCAACGACGAATATGCGCACCGAGAGCCCCTCGTCGGTCAGGACCGACTCGAGCGCATCACAAATGAACGATTCCGCGTTGAATGCCGGGATCACCACGGCAACCCGTCGATCGCCTGCCGATGTCACCAACTGCGCTCCAGCGTGGGGTCGAGCGATTCGCGCAAACCGTCGCCAACCAGGTTGAACCCGAGAACTGCAATGCCGACTGCGATGCCCGGAGCGACGCTCACCCACGGCGCGACCCGAATCAAGTCGCGACCCTCGGCGACCATCGACCCCCAACTCGGCGTCGGTGGCTGCGCCCCAAGTCCAATAAAGGACAGCGCCGCTTCGGCCATGATCGCCCCGGCGATGCCCAACGTGGCCGTGATGATCACCGGCGCCTGCACGTTGGGAACCAGGTGGCGCCACAGGATCCAGCGGTCGGTGGCGCCGAGGGCTCGTGCCGCCAACACGTATTCACTTCGCGCGAGCACGAGCACCTGTGCCCGCACGAGTCGCGCCATCCCCGCCCATCCCACTGCACCGATCACGACAAAAATAACCGGCAGCGAGGGCTTCACCGCCGCGGCAACGGCAATGAGGAGCAGCAGTGACGGGAAGGCGAGCGTGATGTCGGCGAGCCGCATGATCACGAGGTCAACCCACCGCCGATAGTAGCCGGCAAGTAATCCGAGGGTGAGGCCGAGCGACACCGCGACGGATTGCGAGATCAGGCCGACGAGCAGCGAAATTCGCGCGCCGTAAAGAACCCGCGAGAGCACATCACGTCCCTGCGCATCGGCACCGAGCAGAAAGCGGCCGCCCGGACGCGCAAGGTAATCGTTCGCGAGATCGCCGCGATACGGATCGTGGGGGGCGACCACCGGCGCCAAGGCTGCAGCCACAATGACGAACACGACCAGCACCGCGCCGAACCGGAATAATCCGTCACGGCGCCACCGCCCCATCACCGCGCGCCAACCTGGGGAGGTGATCACGATCGTCCCTCGGCTGCTGCAATCGTGCGCAGGTCCGCCACCACGCGGGCCCAGGTGAAGCCGGCCAGCACGCGCGCGCGCGCGGCGTCGCCCATCGTACGCGCGAGACCATGGTCGCCGAGCAGTCGTTCGATCACCGCGCTGGCAGCGGCGGGATCGTTCGCCGGGACCAGTATGCCGGTCCTGCCATCCTCGACTGCGTCAGCAATTCCGCCGCTCTTGCCGGCGATAACCGGCAACCCGGCTGCCGCCGCTTCAATCAGCGCGATGCCGAATCCTTCAACCTCCGTCCCGGCCTCGCGCGACAGGCCAAGGTAGAGGTCGCCGGTGGCGTACGCTGCGGGAAGCTCGTCGTCGGTCACATCGTGAAGGATATGCACGCGATCACTCACCTGCGCTTCCTGAGCAAGGGCGCGCAAGCGATCAGCGTCGTGGCCTCGACCCACGACGAGGTAACGGATGTCGGGATGCATGGGCGCGAGCACGGCCATCGCCGCGATGGCCGTGTCAATGCCCTTGTGGGGCACGAGTCGCGCGACGGTCACAAGCCACGTCGCGTCAGGCAGGCCGCGGCGGGCACGGAATGCCGCCCCGGCCGTGCGATCGGGACGGATACGGTCGGCGTCGGTGCCCAATGGCACAACCCGAACTCGCCCCGCAGGGTCGATTCCGAGCCTCGTCAGGAGTGCGTCACACTGCGTCGCGGTCCAACGTGAGTTCGCAACGAACACCGACGCCGCGTTGAGCATCCGGCGCATCACTGCGCGCTTCAGCGTCGATCGCTGCAGCTTCGTGCCCAGCGTGAGCAGGTCGCCACCATGCATCATCACGCCATATGGGAGCCCGGTGCGCCAAAGCGCCATGGCGGCGGGATAGATGGCGGGACGAACTGTGCCGCACCACAAGAACTGCACCGCCGGATCACGCGCGAGTGCCACCGCGCGACGGCTCCAGCGAATCAGGCCCGGCAGGGTCTTCAGGCGGTCTGCGTGGATCGAGACCCGATCAACCCTGTTGGGGAAGGCCGAATCGGCGGCTGCCTGACCCGAGAAGCTCCCGGTTGATACCGTCAGCGTGCCCGGAGGGTATTGTTGTGCGAGGGCCGCCATCCACCGGGCGATGCCCCCTCCCATCGGCGGAAAGTCAAACGTCAGCAGCAAATCGCGTCGCGTCCCGGCAAGCGTCATTCAGCGGCCTCGTGCATCGTTGTGCAGTCACGGACTGTTCAGGACGGGGGCGCATCCCGCGCCGTCGAGAGCGTTCAACCCAGG
>JANMSC010000097.1:0-2015 GCA_031388885.1 Gemmatimonadales bacterium
ATTCCGGTACCGGCCCATGCACCAGACTCCTCTCAGCGACATCCACCGCGCCCTCGGCGCCCGCATGGTGCCGTTCGCTGGGTGGGAGATGCCGGTGCAGTACGAAGGCATCGTCGACGAGCATCACGCTGTGCGTACGGCCGCCGGGCTCTTCGACCTCTCCCATATGGGCGAGCTCTACATCGAGGGCGCTGAAGCCGATCGCGCCCTCGACGCCGCATTGGTCACGACGCCGAGCAAGCTGGCCGTGGGACGGGCCCACTACTCGATGATATGCGCCGAGGACGGCTCGGTGATGGACGACCTGATCGTGTATCGGCTCGCGCCAACGCGTTACATGGTGGTCGCGAACGCGTCCAACGTCGAGACAGTCGTAACGGCGCTGAAAGAGCGCTTGCAAGGGTTCGACGCCGCACTTGACGATGCCACGCACCAGGTCGGGCTGGTCGCGATTCAGGGGCCGAAGTCTGCGGCGATTCTGCAGCCGATCACGTCGGCCGATCTTTCTCAGCTCAAGTACTACGCCAGCGTCGAGGCCACGGCATGTGGAGTGAACGCGCTCGTGGCACGCACCGGATACACTGGTGAAGACGGGTTCGAGTTGTTCGTGCGATGGGACGACACGGCCAAGGTGTGGGATGCGCTGCTCGAAGCGGGGCGCGATCATGGCCTGAAGCCCGTCGGACTCGGCGCACGCGACACCTTGCGACTCGAGGCTGGCATGCCGCTCTACGGTCAGGAGCTCGACCGCGAGACAACGCCATTCGAAGCAGGGCTCGGCCGAGTGGTGAAGTTCGACAAGCCGGAACAGTTCACCGGGCGCGCCGCGCTCGAGGCCGCGAAGGACGCGCCCCGCAAGCAGCTGGTGGGCTTGCGCTTGACCGGCCGCGGCATCGCCCGCCCCGGCTACCCTGTCTATCTTCCCGCCTCGCCAGAGCCGGCCGGTGTGATCACCAGCGGCACCGCGTCACCCACCGTTGGCGTGCCAATCGCGATGGCGTACCTCCCGGTGTCTGCCGCCGCTGTCGGCACTGCGGTGGAAGTAGGTGTCCGCAATCAGCGGGTTGCAGCGGAAGTTGTCGCCCTCCCGTTCTATCGTCGTCCGACCTGAGTCGAAGGAGCGTCGCGTGGATATTCCCGAGAAGTTGCGATATTCGGTCGAGCACGAATGGATCGCCGAGGACGGCACGGTTGGCATCACGGAGTTTGCGGTGGAGCAGATCGGGGACATCGTGTTTGTCGAGTTGCCCGCGGTCGGCACCACCGTGACAGCTGGCAAACCGTTCGGCGTGATTGAGTCGGTCAAGGCAGTGAGTGAACTGTTTGCCCCGGCAAGCGGCACCGTGACCGCGATCAACGAGACCCTCAGCGACTCGCCCGAGACGGTTGGCCAGGATTGCTATGGCGCTGGCTGGCTGGTCAAGATCGACGTGTCCGATCCCGCGGGACTGAGCCAGCTCAAGGACGCCGCCGGCTACCGCCGGATGATCGACAGCCAGTAGCCCGGTGAGCGCCCCCCACCCGTCCGCCTTCCCACCCAACGAGTTCGCGTCGCGCCACGTCGGCCCCCGTGCCGATGACGTGCACGCGATGCTCGGCGTGGTCGGCTACGAATCGCTCGACGCATTCGTCGACGCGGTGGTGCCCGACAACATCCGCATGCGTCGCCCGCTCGCGCTGCCGCCTGGACGCGGAGAACGGGAGACGTTGAGCGCGATGCGCGCGCTTGCCGATCGCAACGATGTGTTCCGTTCGTACCTGGGCATGGGTTACAACGGGACATTCGTGCCGCCGGTGATTCAACGCAACATTCTCGAAAACCCCGGGTGGTACACCGCATACACGCCGTACCAGGCCGAGATCGCGCAAGGCCGCCTTGAAGCACTGCTCAACTTCCAGACGATGGTGAGCGACCTCACCGGGCTCGAGATCGCCAACGCGTCGCTGCTCGACGAAGGCACCGCTGCCGCCGAAGCGATGATCCTGACGCTCGTGGTCACGAAGCACAATGGCAC
>JANMSC010000118.1:0-2257 GCA_031388885.1 Gemmatimonadales bacterium
CAACGCCACCGTATCGAGCAACAGTGGTTGCTCGTCGAGTGCTACACCCCCCACTGCTCGGCCTCATCATCCGACATCGGTGCGAAGGCGTCGTCGTCAAACGAGATCGCATCCTTGAATCGACCCGGCGTCGGCACGGGAAGGAACGGACGAAGCTCAGCCATCGGTCGCCCGTTGACACTGATCACGTACGCCTCCCCGGTCGCGGCCACTTCGCGCACCAACGCGGCGAGCTTGGCCTTAGCGTCCGAAATAGGAATGTTTGGCATGAGAACGACCTTGGTCTGTTGAATAGGTCAATATACATCGACCACTGCGACCAGTCAATCTACTCTTTCGTCTCCCACCGAGTTGACGTCGATCTCGGTTGCCATTGCCGCCAAAACCATCCGCGTTTAATGCTCGGAACATCATCGTCGGCACGAGCGCGATCGAAGACGTGACCGCGACAAAGCCGATCTCGACGTGGGCCGAGGGTGCGATGTTCGCGAGCGTTGGCGATGTAGCGGCGTTCCAGGCCGGGCTTTTTGGAGGTCAACTGCTGGCGCCGAAGGGGGTGCCGAGATGCAGAAGGTCACGCCGAATTCGCAGGGCTACGAGCTCGATATCTACAGCTCGCGGCGCAACGGACGGAAGTGGTGGTGACACACGGGGCGCACCTTGGGCTTCGAATCCATTGCCTGGCACCATCCGCCGACGGAAGCGGCGATCGTGCTCATCCAGAACGAAGCGCATCGGCGCGCGTACATGCTTCGATCGTGCGCGGGTGCGAGAGACCCACTCCGCTATCAACGATCCACGCCACCCAGTACTCGCTTCGAGAGTATCCGCCATGCGTCGTCTCCGCTACTCCGTTGCCTCGTCCATCGACGGCTTCATTGCCGGCCCGAATGGTGAGTACGATTGGATTCCGATGGATCCCGACATCGACTTCGACGCCATGTTCGGGCGTTACGACACCTTGCTCATGGGACGCAAGACGTTCGAGGCATCGGCCGCGTACCCCACCGAGAGCATGGCAATGTGGAAGGGGATGCGCGTCATCGTTTGCTCGAACACGCTCGCCGCGGCGGCCGGTGCCGAGTTGTGGTCCGGCGATGTGGCGACGCGCGTCACACAACTCAAACAGGAAGTGGGCAAGGATATCTGGTTGTTCGGTGGTGGCGAACTTTTTCGCACGCTACTTGAGGCGGGCGTCGACGACGACATCGAAATTGCCATGGTGCCCGTGTTGCTGGGCGGCGGGATTCCACTGCGCGCGATGCCGGCCGCACTCACACACCTCACCGTGACGGAGCATCGACTCTATCCGAAGAGCGGAACGGTGATGATGACCTATGCTGTGCAAGCGGCGCGATCAGCGTAAACTACCGGTCCGCCCACTCGAGTCAGGTCCATGCCCCACGTACTACCACTCTCGCCCGACCTCGCGCAGGCATCACCCGCCGCGCGCACCGCCGCCGCCCTTCACGAGCGCGAGCACGCCGCGCGACTCACCAACATGAAGCGCACCCTCCTGCGGTCGCTCCCCGCCTTCGACGCGCTCATGAGTTGGTATCCGCTGCGCGACACGGTGGTCCCCTTCCTCGGCGATCGCCCTACTGTGCTGTTCGCGCACGCGATCTCCGAACAAACCGACTGTCTCATCTGCTCGACTTTTTTCCGGCGGATGCTGATTGACCGGGGAGAGAATCCCGAAAACCTGCAGCTGACGGAACGGGAAGCGGCCCTGGTGGAATTCGGGCGAACCCTGGCCACTCCACCGCACGTTATTCCGGATGAGCTGTACCACCGCGTGACCGCCGGAATGCGCGACGAGGAGGTCGTGGCGCTCGTCGCCTTCGGCTCCATCATGCTGGCAACCAACGTGTTCAATAATGCGTTGGCCGTCCCGCTGGACGACTACCTGTATCCGAACACCCGGACACCTACGGACGTCGGGGTGCGCGGGAGCAAGGAGTGAACTCTAAGAGTCCGCTGCAGCGGGGTCGACTGAGTCCGGCTCGACTGGTGGGAGGTGAAAGTGACCCAGCTTACAGGCGGTCAGGTGTCAAATGCGTATCATTGTCGCACTGTATCGTTTTGGTACCGCAACCGTAACGAGCCGTTAATCTTCGCGAGGTACGTACCCGGGTGAGTGATTGCTGCAACCTCATGCAGCACATTACGATGCGCTCGCTTCCGGTACGACTGAGGGGATGGCGTCCGAGTTGCTACTGGGTAGCCGGTGGCGACATACCTCCCTCTCCAAGATGGC
>JANMSC010000153.1:0-6291 GCA_031388885.1 Gemmatimonadales bacterium
CCGCCTGCTCAAGCGATCCGGCGATCAGCGCCGATTCGCGGGCAATGAACGCGCGCACCCCGGGCGTGAGTGTGGTTTGCGACGTGATCGTCTGAGCGGCGGGCGCGATCCCGCCGGCCATGCGATCGAGTCGTTCGGCCAGGCCGAGTGCCCGACGGTCGTCGTCGGCGCCCCACGTGGCCGCACCCGCGACGAGCTCTCGCAGTGCAATGAGGCCTTCATTGCAACCGGGCCGACCATGGGCATCCCAGTCGATCGAATGATCGCGGACCGCGCGCGCGACCCCTTCGAGTGACGCGGCGGCGCGCGCGAATGTGCCGAGGCCCGCCATGAGCGCTGCACCCCGCAACGCGCGGGCGCCCCGCACCAGTCGTTCGGCGTCGGGCTGATCGGGCTGGGCCACGAGCTGCGCCAGCTCGGTCAGATATTCCACGGCCTCGAGCGCAAAGAAGTCGGCGCGCCTGCCCGCCGTGCTCACGCGCGTGCCTCGGTGAGCAGCGTTCGCATCTCGGCAGTCGCGGTGCGAATGCCTGCGACCATGGCACGACTCACGATGCTGTGCCCGATGTTCAGCTCCTCGATCTCGACGATTCGCGCAACGGGTTGCACGTTGCGGTAGGTCAGTCCATGTCCAGCGTGCACGGCGAGCCCCAGGTCGGTGGCATAGGTGGCTGCGCGTTGCAGTTCGTCCAGCGCACCGCTGCCCTCGTGCCAGGTATTTGCATACCGACCAGTATGCAGCTCGATCGCCGGCACGCCAAGGTCCTTGGCCGCGTCGATCACGGCGAGGTCCGGGTCGATGAAGAGTGCAACATGGATGCCTGCTGCGTCGAGGGCTCGGAGCGCCGTGCGAGTCCCCGGATCACGCTGGCCGAGGAGGTCGAGACCTCCTTCGGTGGTGACCTCGTCGCGTCGTTCGGGAACAACCGTGACCTGATAGGGCTTCAGTTGGCAGGCGAACTGGACGATATCCTCTCGAATGGCCAGCTCGAGGTTGCAGACCGTGGTCAAGGTTCGAGCGATATCCAGCACGTCAGCGTCCTGGATGTGACGCCGGTCTTCGCGCAGGTGGATGGTAATACCGTCGGCACCGCCTGCTTCGGCCTCACTGGCCGCGAGCGCCGGCGAGGGTTCGTCGGTGCGCCTCGCTTCACGCACCGTCGCCACGTGGTCAACGTTCACATAGAGTCGCAACGGTCGCATTCAGGAGTGCCGGTGTTTACGTTTCGCAGCGTCATCGCCCCAGGAGGGGTTCCCGTGAAGAGATCCGCGATTTGCCGTTTTGCGTTTGCTGCTGCCGTCGTTTGCGCGGCACCCCTGTCGGCGCAGTCGAGCTTGGCCGCGACCCCGTCGAACGCCGTAGAGGAGTTTATCCGCGCGGCAGCCGACAGCAACCTCACGCGGATGGCTGAGCTCTGGGGCACCAGCAAGGGGTCCGCCGCGAAGACGTCGAAGCCCAAGGACTTTGGCAAGCGGATGATCATCATGCAGGCCTACCTCTACGGCGTCGATGTGCGCACCCTCGGCGAGGTCCCTGCGGCCAAGTCGGGGCGCCGGCTGGTCACCACCGAGCTGTCGCGCGGAGCGTGCAGGGTCACGCTGCCGTTCACCACGGTGAGGGCCGATGGGGGGTGGATCGTCAATGAGTTCGACCTCGCTGCAGCTGCCGAGGTGAACAAGCCCTGCGAGGGCTCGGGCCAGGCGCGGAACCCCGGTCGTTAACGCGGCGTTGTACCGTGGTCGAGTGCACCGCCCGCATCTTCGGTGAGCTCGATGAGAATGCCGTTGGTCGACTTGGGATGAATGAAAGCGATACGGCGCCCTCCGGCTCCAATGCGTGGCTCGTCGTCGATCAGGGTGTAGCCGCGGGCACGGCACGCGTCAAGCGCCTGATCGAGGTCGGCGACGCGATAACAGATGTGATGGATCCCGGGACCGCGCCGGACGAGGAACTTCGCGATCGGCGAGTCCTCCCGTAGCGGCTCGAGCAACTCCACCTCTGCACTATCGAAGTCGAGGTGTACGATGCGCGCTCCGTCGACCTCGTCCCGACTGTGCGCCTCGATGCCGAGTACATCGCGGTAGAAGGCGAGGGCGGCGTCGACGTCGGTGACGGCGATCCCGATGTGGGCAATCGATGGCTTCATGATCATGAAACCTAACAGGGCGGTTCGAGGAGCGGTGGAACGATGAATGAGCATATGGTGGTGGTCACTGACGCGACGTTTGACCACGAAGTGGGGCAGGCGAAGGGCTTGGTGGTGGTCGACTTCTGGGCGGAATGGTGCGGACCCTGCCGGTTGATCGGCCCGACCCTCGACGCCCTCGCCACCGAGTACGCCGGCAAGGCGAAGATTGCCAAGCTGGACGTGGATGCCAACCAGGACACCTCGATTAAGTACAATATCCGGTCGATCCCGGCGGTGCTGTTCTTCAAGGACGGCAAGCATGTCGACACGCTGATCGGCGCGAACCCACGCGGGGCGTATGAGGCGAAAATCAGTCAGCATCTGGCGGCCTGAATGGCCGATGATCGATGATCGATGATGGATGATCGATAACTGAAGGTATCAACGGGGCCGGCACCCATCCTGGGTTCCGGCCTCCACGCTTTATCGATGATCGATCATCGATCATCGACTGTGACCGGTCTTACCTTTAGGCGACCATGCCCACCCCCACCGGCACCCTCTACGTCGTCGCTACCCCGCTCGGCAACCTCGGCGATCTGTCGCCGCGCGCAGCGGAGACGCTCCGTGCAGTCGATACCGTCGCCGCCGAGGATACCCGGCGCACGCAGGGGTTGCTGGCGAGCATCGACGCCCACCCCAAGCTTCTGTCGTATCACGCGCACTCCGAGTCGCGCCGCGCCGACCGGATCCTCGACATCCTGGCGGCGGGGCGCGACGTCGCGCTTGTGACCGACGCGGGGACCCCAGCGATCAGCGACCCCGGGTACGAACTTGTGGCCCGGGCGCGGGCGGCGGGGGCCACCGTTGTGCCGATCGCTGGTCCGTCGGCGGTTGCGACCGCGTTGTCGGCGTCGGGGCTTCCGGGCGATCGCTACCTCTTTCTCGGGTTCCTGCCGCGCAAGGGAAAGGCGCGGCGGCAACTCCTCGAACGAGCCGCTACCGAGGCATGGAGCGTGGTGTTCTTCGAGGCCCCGCCTCGGCTGGTGGACCTGCTCCTCGAGCTGGCCGAATTGACCGGTGACACGCGCCAGGTGGTCGTTGCCCGGGAACTCACCAAGCTGCATGAGGACGTTCGTGCTGGAACGCTCTTCGAGGTGGCCGCCTGGTATGGCGCGACGCCGCCGCGGGGCGAGGTCACCGTCGTGCTTGCGGGACGGCCCGAGGGAGCGGCGACCGCAGCGCCGCCCGATCCGGCTGAGGTGCTGGCGATGGTGCGCGCGCAACTCGCGGCGGGCGAATCCCGGAAGGACGTGGTGCGTACGGTCGCGGCACGCTATGGCCTCGCACGCAATGACGCGTATCGCCTTGTCATGGAAGAGCCATGATTGCACGTGCTGTCGCCCTCGTTGTGCTCGTCGTGTGTGCCGCGCCACTGGCGGCGCAGCAGGCCGCGGCGCGCGCGGCGGTCACGATCGGACGGTTGCACTACGATGGTGGCGGCGACTGGTACGCGAACCCGTCGAGCCTCCCCAACCTGTTGCGTGCCGTTCG
Source organism: Gemmatimonadales bacterium (assembly GCA_031388885.1). GTDB lineage: Bacteria > Gemmatimonadota > Gemmatimonadetes > Gemmatimonadales > GWC2-71-9 > Palsa-1233. Next base: position 3,684 of record JANMSC010000153.1, read on the forward strand.
CGAACGGACCGCGATTCGTACCGCGCCGGTCGAGCGCGCGGTCCGCATCACGGATCCCGAGCTGTGGGACCTGCCCTACCTGTACATCACCGGGCACGGCAACATTCGGCTGAGCGATGCCGAGGTGCCGCTGCTGCGGCGTTGGGTGGTGCAAGGTGGCTTCCTGCACGCCGACGACAACTATGGACTGGATGAATCGTTCCGGCGCGAGCTCGCACGCGTGTTTCCCGATCGACCGCTCGTCGAAGTTCCGCTCGATCATCCGGTGTACCACCTCGTGTACGACTTTGCGGCAGGCATCCCGAAGATCCATGAACACGACGGCAAGCCGGCGCAAGGATTCGGGATCTTCATCGATGGCCGTTTGGCGGTGTTCTACTCGTACCAGACCGACCTCGGGGACGGTTGGGAAGATCCGGAAGTCCACCGCGATGCGCCTGAGAAGCGCGAAGCGGCGCTTCGCATGGGCGTGAACCTGTTCGCGTACGCGCTGGGCTGGGGCGGATGAACCCCGGACCGCTCGACGCCGCGCTCGATGTGGCGGCCCGTCCGCTGCGCGGCATGAGCGGACTCGCCCGATTGATTGCCGGAACGGCCGCAGCCTGCGCGGTGCTCGCGCTCGCCACGTGGCTGTTCCGGCTCGGCGCGCTGCACGCGCCGGTCTGGGTCATCCTGACGTGGACGCTCCTGGCCACGGCGTGTGCCGTTGGCCTGGTTGCCGCGCGCCGGGCGATCGGCGCGCTCGGACCGTGGCACGTCGCACGCCGCCTCGAAGACGCTGGTGCGTGGCGCCGAGGGGCGCTCACCACTGTGCTCGACGGCACGGCGAGCGGGACGAGTACAGCGCTGCATGACGACGCGGCCCAGCGCGCTGCTCGCGACGTCGTGACACGCGGCAGCGACGCCCTCGCACCCCACGTGGCGTACCAGGCGCGGCGCGCGCGAGGTGCGATGCTGCTGACAGCCGGTGCAGTGCTCGTGTTTGCCGCGGCACGACCGCTCAGCGGCGCACCCGCAACGCTCTGGCGACCGCTCGACGCGTGGCACGCGTTGACCGGCGTGGTGCGACTGGTCGCGCGCACGCCATCGGTTGATCGGGGTGCGCGAGCGACACTCGACCTGGTGGCGGCGGGTCACGATCGCGCGATGTTGCACACCCGTGCACCCGGCGAACGGTGGCGCGTGACGGCCGTGCATCTCGACACTGACGGCAAGGCGGTCGTGACCACGGCGCCGCTCGCGTCGGATCTGGTGGCACGGCTCGAAGCTGGTGGACGGCGATCGACGGAGGTGCGCATCACGATGCGCTTGCCGGCCTTCCTCGGCGCGTTCACGGCGACCGCCCACTATCCGGCGTACCTGGGACTCGAACCGGAAGCGATGTCGGTCACCGGCGATACGTTGATCCTCCCGGCAGGCACGCGGTTGGCGCTCGCGGGACGCGCCACGACAGATCTCGCCCGGGTCCGGCTTGACGGCCCCGATGGCGCGACACCGCTCACCGTACAAGGTGCCGCGTTCCGCGGCGAGCTTCTCCCGCGCGTGACGGCAACGTGGCGCCTTCACGCTACCACGGCGGCGGGTGCGCGCCTCGACGGCGATGCACCGTTGCTGCCGATCAGGATTCTCGCTGACGGTGCGCCAGAGGTGGAAATCCCGATTCCCGGCGTCGATACCGTCGCGCCACCGGCAATGACCCTCGCGATCGTCGTGTCGATGCGCGACGATCACGGTCTGTCGGCCGGTGCGATCGAAACGCGACGTGGCAAGCACGGTTCGGTACGCCGAATCCCGCTGGCACTTCCCGCCGGACACGGCGATCAGGCGCTGATTGCGACGACGGTGGATCTCACGGCCATCGGCCTGCGTGCCGGCGACACGATGTACTACGCGGCGGTGGCGACTGACAACGCACCGGCACGGCAGGCGGGCCGCTCGCGCGAGTTCATGGTCCGGATCCCGACGGCGGATGAACAGCGTGCGGCGCGGGCGGATGCCACTGGCGAGGCGGCTACGGCGCTGGATTCGCTGGCCGCAGAGGCGCGGCGGGCGCAGCGGCAGACAGAAGACCTCGCACGCGAACGGCAACGGGCCGAAGCGAAGCAGGGTGGCGGCGCTGACGCTGAACCGATGTCGCTCGATGCGGCCCGCAGGGCAGACGCCGCAGCCGCTGCCCAGGAGAAGGTGCTCGACCAGGCCGAGCAGGTCCGCAAGGCGATCGACGAACTGCAACGGGCGGCGGAGCGCGAGGGGTTGGCCGACTCAGCGCTTGCCGCACAGCTGAGCGAAATCCGGAAACTCCTTGATCAGGCGATCTCCCCAGCACTCCGGCAGAAGCTCGCCGAGTTGCGCGAGGCGACGAAGGCCCTCGACGCTGATCGCACTCGCGCTGCGCTGGACGACCTCGCGCGTCGGCAGGCCGAACTGCGCGATGCGGTGGAACAGGCGAAAGAGCTGTTCAAGCGCGCCGCGCTCGAAACCGATCTCGCCAATCTCGCACAGGAAGCGAAGCAGCTCGCCGACCAACAGCTGGCGATGACCGACCGGCTTGCGCGAGCCGACAGTGCCAGGCAGGCAGCCGCAGCGCAGGAGGCACTGGCGGCACGCG
>JANMSC010000158.1:0-27079 GCA_031388885.1 Gemmatimonadales bacterium
TGTATCGGCATGAGGTGCATCTCGTCGGGACGGAAGCCCGCCGTTGCCTCCATTTCTGGTGCTCGCAACAGTTCGCCGTTGAGCCGATAGGTCCATCCGTGATAGCGGCACTGGAGCGTGTTGCGCTTGCCGCATCCTGACGCGACCGGCCCGGCGCGGTGCAGGCAGATGTTGTGGAACCCGCGCAGTGTGTCGCCGTCGCGCACCACCACAATCGCCTCGCGGGCGATCTCAGCGGTGAAGTACTGCCCGCTCTCCATCACTTGATCGGTGCGACCTACCAGCTGCCAGGTGCATCCGAAAACCTTCTCTTCCTCAAGCGCGAGATAGACCGGGTCGACGTACAGGCGCGACGGAATGGTCTCGGCGCGGGCGATGTCGGGATTGAATGAGAAGATCATGGTCATGGATTGGGTTCGTGGTAAGGGCGTGGGGCATGGGGCATAAAACGCGGCATCGTGGGCGCGACCTGTAGGGGCAAAGCGTAGGCTTGGCCCTACGGCTCAGGCCGCGCCCGTTACAGCCCGACCGCCAACGCCACCAATATGCCCGCGATGCCCACCGCCGTCATGATGACCCATCCGCCAGCGGCGAATCGCAGCCACCGAGGGAGCGGCACATCGGCCGCAAGCAGCACGGCGAGGAGTGCACCATTCGTCGGCGTGATCATGTCGCCCAACCCGGCACCGGTCTGGTATGCGAGCACGGTGATCTGTCGCGACAGGCCGATCAGGTCGGATAATGGAACCAATACCGGCATCGTGAGGGCTGCCTGTCCACTCACGCTCGACACCGGCACATGGATAATCGTGTGCAGCGGAACCATCAGGATCGCCGCGGTCGCCGACGAGACTCCGCTGAGTGGCGTTGCGAGTGCGTTGAGAATCGTGTCGATGACCCTGCCATCGGCGAGCACGAGCGAAATGCTGCGCGCAACACCGACCAGCATCGCGGCAGGGAGGAGCAGCTGCATGCCCTCGATGTAACTCTTGATCGTCCCGTCGAGTCGGAGGCCACCGACCAGCCCTGCCGCGATCGCGCCGACGAAGAACGCTCCCGACAGTTCGTTGAAGCCCCAGCCGAGCGCGAGTGCACCGTAGACGTACGCGGCAAACGGCAGCAGCACCAGTGTCATGATCACGCCATCACGGCCGGTGAACGGCGCCTGATCCACTTCCGCATCGACGACGACGGCGACCCGATTCCTCCGAGCATGGCGAAGGGTCCACAACGACCAGAGCGCCACCCCGACTGCGAACATGGCCAGGCGCAATCCGGCACCCGCGAGTGGTGGCAACTCGGCGAGCTTCATCGCGATGCCCGCCTGGAACGGATTGGTCGGTCCGAACGCGCTGCCGACGATCGCCGCCCCGGCGCTCATCGCAACGACTGTCACGGCGTCAACGCCCAGACGACGCCCGAGCAAGAGCAGCACGGGGATCATCGGAATGATCTCTTCCTGCATGTTCTCGATCGCGCCCATCGATGCGAACAGTAGCGTCATCAGCGGGATCGCAAGCAACCCTCGACGCCGCAATCGACGCACCAGCGCACCCACTGCACGCGACAGCGTGCCCATCCGATCAACGACCACCCACGCGCCGCCGATCAGGAGGATGCTGATGATGACGTCGGCCCCGGCGATGAAGCCACGTGGCACAGCGACTGCGACACCAAATGCGCCAACTGGCCGCGCCTCGACCGCGTGGTATGTGCCCGCCACGACCACCCGTCGGCCGGTCGCCGGATCGTCGCGACGATCGTACTCGCCGGCGGGCAAGATCCACGTGAACGCCGCCGCAATTGCCACGCACACAACGAGCAGCAGGTACGGATGAGGCAGCCGCAGCCGAGTCACTCGCGCCTCTGGCATGGTGAGGAGTCCGACATCACATCGTTGATCGGGGTTGGGGCGCCCGGGCGCCGCAGCGTCAAACTACGACGGGTGGCCAGCAGCGAAGCCGGCCACCCGTCGGTCATGCCTGAACCTTTCGCGTCAGCCGCCCTGGCTCGACGGTGGCGTCATGCCCTTCATCCGCATGTACGTGACGATGTTGCCGTAGTGCTCGGCGTTGTGGGAGATGTTGAACGTGAGCACCCAGAGCCGGCTGCCCTTCATGCCGAACACGCTGGTCGGTTCGTGCTCCTTGCCGTGCGGCATCGCGAACGCGGTCTCGCAGTACGCCATCGCTGCCTTGAGACCGGCGACGAGCTCCGCCTTGCCGGCGATCTTCTCGTAGTCGGGCTTTGCCGGCGAATCCTCCGACTTGGCGCCAGCGCAAAACGCGAAATTGGCGTTGGCAACGTGTCCGACGAGGCCGCCGAACGAACGTACCGCCGGGGTCGGCTTGTAGCCATAGTCGGCCTCCGGCATCTGTTCGGCGGCAGCGAGCACCCATCCCATGAACTGGGCCTGGAGTGGCTTGATGTCACCGAAGCCGCTGCCAGCCATGGCGTGTTCCTGAGCGGCGACCGGGGCCGCAGTCACGACGGCGAGAGCGAGCAGGGTACGAATACGCATGCATCCATCCAGTGAAAAGGTGATCGGCTAGAATAGCCGCACGAACCGCTAGTTGATACCCACCCGCCCCTTGACCGATTCGATCAACGGCTTCGGGTTGTAGCCGACGCCATCCTTGAATACGACGACGGTGTTCCGGATCGCGGCGGGCGTCGCAACCAGGTCGCCCTGAACTACAGCGAGATCGGCGAGCTTACCAACCGCGACGGAGCCGAGATCCTTGTCAACGCCGAGGATCTTCGCGCCGTTAAGCGTCATGATCTGCAGCGCCTCCGGTGCAGTGAACCCGGCTTCAATCAGTAGTTCGAAATTCCGCTGATCGCCGAAGCCCGGCAGCGCTCCGCCGATCCCGGTCGGATCGACGCCAGCGCCGAGCAGGCCGCCTGCCGTCACGAACGCACGTTCGAACGCCATCCCGGTCTTGAAGTGCGCGAGGGTGAGGGCCGGGTTCGGGCTCTCGTCGATCTGTTTGCGCTGTGCGAGGTACGCATCGCGGACTTCGGGCGCCATGGCCTCAAACGCCCGCTCGTCGCGCGGCGGCCGTCCCGGGAAAAACGTTTCATAGATCGCCAGCGTCGAGGTCATCGAGACCTTGTGCGTCACCATCGCGCTGATCGTGCTCTTCCACGCGTCGGCGTCAGGATTCGCGTTGGCCGCCGACGTCGCAGTCACCATGATGTTCGACGGGCAAGCGTCATGTTGCTTGCCGGGCGCGAAGTCGCTGGCAGTGAAGAGCCCGTGTTCGAGATTGTCGATCCCGAGCGCAACCGCCTCCTGGAACGATACCGAGCAGATGTGGCCGGTCACCTTCATCCCGCGCTTGTGCGCCTCGTCGATCGCTGCCTTGAGATCGGCGCTCTTGATTTCGGTGTACGACTTGAGCCAGGTCGCACCTTCGTCGCCCCAGTAATTCACGAAGCGACGCGCCTGCTCCGGCGACCCGATCGGGCTCATGTACCCCGCACCCGACGAGCCGGTCATGTACGGTGCCGTGATGTGAATTCGCGGACCTGGCTGCTCGCCCTGGTCGATCGCCGCCTTCTGGTTGATATCGGCGTATGCGCTGTTGCTGCCGGTGGTGCGAATCGTCGTCACCCCCGACGCAAGATAGAGCCGCGACGAGGTGAGGCTCGCTTGCACTCTGCGACCGCCGGCCGCAGTGTAGAACATGTGGTTGTGCACCCCGATGATGCCCGGGATCACGGTGTGGCCCGTCAGATCCATGATGCGCGCCCCGGCGGGCACCCGCACCGATGCCGTCGGGCCGATCGCCGTGATCCGGCCCCTGTCGATCACCACCGTCTGGCCGGCGACCGGTGCGGCACCGGTGCCGTCGAACACGGTCACATTGGTGAGCGCCACCGTCGGCTCCGGCACCGACACAAATCGCTGGGTGACCGTCGAGAGCTTGTCGATCGACTGCGCGGCGAGTGGTACCGCGAAGGTGAGCGCCGCGAGGGCAAGCCGAACATGCCGCATTATCGTGCCTCCACTTCGAAGGTGGTCATCATGCCGCTCTCGACATGCTCGGCGATGTGGCAGTGGAGCATCCACCGGCCGGGGTTGTCGAACTCGACGAGTATGTCGGCGACGGCGCCAGCCGGCAAGAGGATGGTGTCTTTCCAGGCACGCGCCGCCGGGGCCACACCGTTGACCGAGAGCACCAGGAACCGCTGCCCGTGCAGGTGAATCGGGTGGTGCATCCCGTGCAGGGTGTTGCGCTGATTCACGAGTCGAATGCGCTTGCGGTCGCCCTGGCGCACCCGGAACCGGATTGCCTCATTCTCCCGTCCAGTCGCGACATCGCGCACGAACCATCGCGCCTGCGCGGTCGTCGTGGCCCAGTTCATTCCCACCATCGTGCCACTCCACTCGACCGGATGAAAGTAGGTTGAATCGAGGAGCATCAGGCGTGACGTGACAAACGGCAGGTCACGCGTGCGAAGGCCGAAGGCCAACGTCACGTCGGGCGTACCCTCGACGGACGCGCCCGGCAGCTCGCTGGCCGGCACGACACCCCGCCCCGCGGCGCGCTGGCGAACTCGCGCGCCGGCCACCCGTACCGTGCCCATCGTGTCGTCCTGCTGCACAAACCGGCCCTGAAAATGGTCCAGCGCGCGCACCCTATTCACCAGCACCGCGTCACCGCCCGTGAACGTGACGTCCACTGCGTACCGTTCAGCCGGTGCGACCACGACGCTTTCGATCGGCAGGGCCTCATCAAACGCCCCCAGGTCGCCGGCCACGAGTCGCATCGTGGCATTGGTGATCGACAGGTTGAAGGTGCGTGCATTAGCGGCGTTCGTGAGCCAGACGCGGACCGTCTCGCCCGGTCGCGCGCGCGCACGCCAGACGGGTTCACCGTTTACCAGGAACACGTTGCCGAAGCGACCCATCAATGCGTGGGTGGCCGCATCCGCGCCGTATGGCACCAGGCCGTCAGCGCCGATCAAGACGTCATCGATCATCAGGACTTCTTCGCGCGCCACTGCCGGCAATCCCGCGATCCCCCGCACCATGATGTTGCCGGCGAGTCCGAGATCCTGCTGCATGTCTTCGCGAACATGCGGGTGATACCAGTACAGCCCTGCATCGGGGAAGCGCACGCGATACGTGAATGACTCCCCGGAGGGCACGGGTTCCTGCGACACGTGCGGCACGCCATCCATCCGCCAGTCGAGTCGCACCCCGTGCCAATGCACGGTCGATGGTTGGTCGAGGCGATTGACGAACTGTATCGTGACCTCGGCGCCCCGGTCGACCCAGAGCAGCGGTCCGGGAGATTGGCCGTTGAAGGCGTACATCACATATTCGCGCCCGTGAATCGTCCGCCTCACACGACCCGCGGTGAGCGTGAGCGTGTCACCGGTGGCGAGTCGCACCACACCGCGTCGGCGCGACGGCGGCAGACCTGCCTCAACTACCGGAAGCCGTGCGGCGACCGGTGGGCGCAGTGCCATCTCCGACGGTAGCATGCCAATGCCTGAGGGCATCGGGACAGAGGTCCAGCGAACCGGGCCGTCAGAAGGCGTGCCGCCGCCTACCACCCCGCCGTGCGCGTGCTCCGCCGGGATGCCCATCGCCCCCACCGCAAACTGCTGAATGTCGGGTGGCTGCAGCCGCGTGCTCGGACTGCCTCCGCGCAGCACCAGCCGCCCAGCGCGTTCGCGAACGTCGCCTGACCGCTCGGCGGATACAACGATCACGAACTGGTCGAACGACACCGACGGGAGGGTGACCGTTCCGTTGTGCACGACGCCAAGTCGGATGAACGGCGAGTACAGCGGCGTCGTGGCCCAGGCGACGTACACGGTCGCAACGGAGTCGATTACCTCCGGCGATGGCAGTCCGCTCACGACCAGGCGCGGACGATATGCCTGGTGCCCTTCGCGTGTGACACTGATGGTGAATGGGCCCGGAACAAAGTCAAGCACGACGTGTCCGCGCACGCCGTCGGGTACGCCGGGTGCAGCAACCAGTTCGATGCAGTAGAGGTCAGCGCTTGCGCGGTCGGCCGCTGGCACCACGCAAAAATCGTCGGCCACATGCGGGCTCGCCGCCGCAAGCAGCATTCCGCCGATCCCCGCGATGACGAGCAGGAGCCCGCGCATCACGGCGACCGGTGCCCGGTCACGGTGAATCCGGCGCGAACAGGGTCATCAGCGTGTCTGGATCGACCGGCTTGACCCAGTGATCATCGAAGCCGACCTCGTGCGACAATCGGCGCGCCGCGTCCTGCCCCCATCCGGTGAGCGCAATCAGTGTGATGTCGCGGCCCAACGGGTCCTGCCGGATTCGGCGTGCGACTTCGTAACCATCCAGAGTTGGCATCCCGATGTCGAGCAGCACGGCCGAGGGCCGAAACGTATCGAGCAGGGCGAGTGCCGCGAGACCGTCGTACACCACTCGCACTTCCGCGCCCATCAGCTCAAGGATTGTGCCGAGGCTGTCAGCCGAATCCCGACTGTCGTCCACCACCAGAATTCGTCTTCGAACCGGGGTCGGCGCGCTCGATACGGCAGGGGTGGGGTCGTTGATGGTGCCTCCGTCAATCTCGGTCGGTGCGTCGGCCGGGTAGCCCGAAGCGATGCCTGATAATACGACTGGACGCGGACTCCGAGGGGACTCTGGTTATCCGCCGCCCCGGGCGTCGCCGGCGAGGTGGGTCAGCGCGTCGCCGGTCAGTCGGAAGATGGTCCAGTCGCCCACAACGCCTCTCGACCGCGATTGTTGCGAGGCGTGCAAGCAGTTTGCGTCAGCGAAGGTAGCGGGGCGCAGGAGCACCTTGGACATCTAGAGTCCTCGGGTCAGCACGATCGCCGCACCAACCCAAAAGGTGCCGAGCACCAGCGACATCACCCGCCCGAGCCTCGACCAGCGGGGCCAAAGGCGAACACAGCTGACCACCACGACCAGTGTGCCCACCACAGCGATCGGCAAGACGGCGGCCGCATCAGGGTCCGGAGCGCCGACGATCAGCATGGTACGCGCGGCCAGACCGACGACGTACGCCGCAACGAGCACCGCGGACGCTTCGTAGAAGAGGCGCGGGAGTGCGTTCGGCGGCATCGGTGCGGCGGTCCGACGCCATGCGACCGCCACAACGGCGAGCACGATCAGGGCGCCATCGGCGATCACGAACCAGCGTAGCGCCCCGTCGGGGAGGCCGGGCGCGAGTTGATCACCGATCACGCGGCCAGCAGCACGCAACGCGTGATCGAGTCCGCCTCGCCACGAGAGGTGTACTGGGCCCGACCACGCATCGCTCCCCGACCACCGCATGACGATCAGGCCGACCAGCACTGGCAAGAGCGCGAGCGCGACTCGCCGCCACCGCCGCCGTCCGCGTCGCTGCGCGTGCAGGTACGCCCAGGCGCCTGCCGCGAGCGGCAACCCGAGCCCTGCTGGCGATACAAAGAGTGCGACACACGCCGCGGCGCCGCCATAGGCAAACGAAAAGCGCGGTGCGTGCAGCATGGCACCGAGCGTGAAGGCGGTCAGGGCCAGCAGCGGTGGCCCAACAAGCGACGAACGATGCAATGACAGGAACGCTGGCAACAACACGACGGCGATCAGTGCGATCACCCCAGCCGTCGCGCCCCCTGCGGCCTCTGCCAACGACATCACCAACGCCACGGTCGCGCCAGCGCAGATCGCTGTGAGTACTGGGCCGAGCGCTGACGAGGCAGGGTTCTCCAGACCGACCACAAAGAACAGGTCGTGCCGGTGCGCGAGCCACCAGACCAGAGCAGCCACGACAAAGAACGCGGCGACTGGTCGCCGCCCTGCGGTCAGCGGCCGCCGATCGCCGGGTACCACCGACCTCCGGTACGCGCCATTTCGTCAAGCACTGGCGCCGGCTGGAACCGCGGACCGATCGCACTCGCGAGCCGTTCGAGGCGTGCGGCGGCTTCCGCCGCGCCCATTCCATCGAGCGTCCGAAGCGGTCCCCCGCGAAACGGCGGATACCCGATCCCGAAGATCGCGCCGATGTCGGCATCGCGCGGGGTGCGCACCACCCCCTCGCTCATCGCAAGCGCGGCTTCGTTGAGCATCGCGAACACCAATCGCTCCTGAACCTTCGCTTCGTCGATCTCACCAAGCGGATGCACACCGAGCAGCTGAAACACGCTCCCGTCGGCGCCGCTCTTATGGTTGTCCTTGTAGAAATAGAATCCGCGACCGTTCTTGCGCCCGAGCCGACCGTCGGCGCGCATCACGCCAATAACGCGCGACGGAGCGAGTCGAGCGCCGAACGCGTGATGCATCACCTTCCCCGCCTTTTCGGCCACGTCCAATCCGACCTCATCGAGCAGCGCGGCCGGTCCGACCGGGAACCCCCATTGCGTCATCACCCGATCGATCACCTCGATCGGCACGCCTTCTTCGAGCAGATATCCTGCCTCGTTGAGGTAGGGCGTCAGGATCCGGTTGACCCAGAATCCCGGCGAGTCGGCCACCACGATCACCGTCTTGCCCATGCGTCGGCCGAATTGCACCGCCGTCACGATGGCGTCGGCACCAGTGCGATCCGTGGGGATCACTTCGAGCAGCGGCATCTTCTCGACCGGCGAAAAGAAATGCATCCCCAATACTCGCTCCGGATGGCGCGCACCGACCGCGATCTCACTGATCGGAATGGTCGAGGTGTTGGTGCCGATCACGGTCGTTTGCGGGACGGCGTCCTCGATCTCCGCGATCACCTGCTGCTTCACCGCGAGATCTTCGAAGACCGCCTCGATCATCAGCTCCGCGCGCCCGAATCCCAGGTACGTGTCCGTGCCGGAGATCAGTGCCTTCTGTCGCTCAAACTCCCATCGGGTCAGGCGTCGGCGCGTCAGGCGCGCGAAGAGGATGTCAGTCGCAGCCTTCACACCCCGGCCGACACGGGCCAACTCCGAATCCTTCAATCGCACCTCGACCCCGGCGGCCAACGCCGCGGTGCCTGCGATGCCTGCGCCCATGAACCCGCTGCCGATCACGCCGACGCGATGGATCGGACGCGCTCGCCCCAGACCAGCCGGGATACCGTCGTCCTTCTTCAGCGCGTTGGTCGCGAAGAAAATCTCGACCAATCGTTGTGACACGTCGGTCATCGCAAGTTCACCGAAGGCCTGTGCCTCGGCGTCGAGACCCTTGGCCATGCCGTCTTCGATTGCCGTACGCACCACGTCGATCGCACGCAGCTGCGCCGGATAATTTCCGGCGGTCTTCTGCTGCACCATCTCCCGCGCCTTGCGATACACCACCAGGCGGCCCAGTGATGTGCCGTCAATCAGTGCGCCACGCATGCCCCGACCCGGACGTGTCGGCTTCCAGCCACGGGCAAGACGCTCGGCCGCTGCCACCGCGGTGTCGAGCAGGATCGATGCGGGTACGACCTCATCGACGAGACCTGTTCGATGCGCCTTCCTCGCCGGTACCCCCTTGCCAGGAAGGATCATGTCGAGCGCTGCGCTCGTGCCGATCAGGCGCGGCAGGCGATTCGAGCCGCCCGCTCCCGGGATCAGGCCGAGCTGCGTCTCGGGTAAGCCGAGCACGGTCTTGGGGTGATCGGACGCGACGCGATAGCCGCACGCCAGCGCCAACTCGAGACCACCGCCGAGGCACGCGCCATGAATTGCGGCGACAATCGGCTTGGGGGAATCGGCGATTCCCTGCATCAGCAGTTGGCCATCCTTCGACAACCGCACCGCTTCCTCGACCGAACGGAGTTGCACGAACTCCTCGATATCTGCACCTGCGATGAACGTGTCGGGCTTCCCGGAGCGCAGCACGATTGCGCGAGTCGGCTCGTCCGCGATTAATGCCCGCACGAGTTCCTCAAGCTCCCAGCCAACGGCCTTGCTCAGCTTGTTCACGGGCTCGTACAGCACGTCGAACGTGATGACGGCAACGCCGCCGCGATACTGGGTCGTGAAGGCAGCACTCATGGGGTGCGCTCCAGCACCATCGCGTAACCCATGCCGCCTTGGGCACAGATCGAGACCAGGCCGAACTGCACGTCACGACGGACCATCTCGTTGGCGAGCGATGTCACGATGCGCGCGCCCGTGGCTGCGAACGGATGGCCGAGTGCGATGCTGCCGCCCATGACGTTGGTGCAACTCCAATCCACCTCGCCGACCGGCCCCGGAAGCCCCAGGCGTTTTGCCCAGGCGGCGGAACCCCAGGCCTGCGCGTTCGACAGGACCTGTGATGCAAAGGCCTCGTGAATTTCCACCAGTCCGAGATGCTGCCAGGTAATGCCGGCACGCTTGAGGGCGATGGGAACGGCATACGCCGGCCCCATCAGCAGCTGCCATCCCGGATCGACTGCCGCGACGGCGTAGCTGCGCACGGCGACGAGCGGTTGGTAACCCATGGCGCGCGCCTTGTCTTCACTCATGAGAAGCACCGTCGCTGCACCGTCGGTCAGCGGAGATGCGTTGCCCGCCGTCACGCTGCCGTACTTGCGATCGAACACCGGCTTGAGCTTTGCGAGCGCGTCGAGGGTCGTATCGGAGCGGATCAGGTTGTCAGACGCGACGACCTGATCCATGGCGCGGCCACCGAACCAGGGAACGATTTCCGCCGTGAGTCGTCCGTCGGCGGTGGCCGCGGCGGCACGCTGGTGGCTCATCAGCGCTAGTTCGTCCTGCGCCTCGCGGGTGATGCCGTTGTCCTTGGCCATCTTCTCGGCCGCCTGTCCCATCGACTCGCCGGTCGACGGCTCGGCGATGGCGGGCGACACGGGCACGAGGTCGCGCGGCCGGATCTGGGCGAACGCACCGAGCCGCTGCCCCAGTGATCGCGCCCGGCTGGCGGCCATCAGGCTCTGTGCGAACTTACGAGTGTGGAGGATAGGTATGTCGGACAGCGTCTCCACGCCGCCGGCAAGGATCACATCGGCGTGCCCGAAGACAATCTGGTCGGCAGCGTTGCAAATGGCTTGCGCGCCTGAGGCACACGCCCGGTTGAGCGAGTAGCCGGGCACGGTCCGCGGCATCTGCGGCAGCAACGCGATCTCGCGCGCGACGTTGCCGACCAGCGGTGACACGACGACCTGGCCGTAGATCACTTCATCGACTTCGTCACCGGGAAGTTCGGTGCGATACAGGAGTTCGCGAGTGCAATGGCGGGCAAGATCCGGAGCAGACGCGTCGGCCAGCGCGGTACCGGCCTTCGCAAAGGGTGTCCGGAGCCCGGAGACGACGACGGCACGACGGCCGGAACGGGGCGACGACATGCCGCAAAGCTAAGGGGAGAGGGCGATTCACGAGAGCGGTCGTGTATCTTTCGTGGTGTCCCCGGCCGGAGCAATGCGTGTCGTCGATCGATCCTGAGCAGCCCGAGTTCGGCCTCCCGGCCGAGGTCGTTTTTGCGGCCCTGCTCGAAGCCCAGTCGCCGGTTCGGGTCGAGAAGCAGCCGTCCACCAACGGCGCCTGGCCAACTGCCGCGCCGGTCGCGGCGCCTGCACCAGAGATCCCGGTGCCGTCCAACGCCGTTCAGCTCAAGGGACCGGCGCTGAAGCTGGCGCAGAACATGGACGCTTCGCTGGCCACTCCGACGGCAACGACATTTCGCGAGCTTCCGGTGCGCACGCTCGAAGCGCGCCGCGCAGAGCTGAACGCGGCACTCAACGCCGCCGGTCGCACCGAGAAGTTGTCGTTCACGCACCTCATCGCATGGGCCCTGGTGCAGGGCACCAACGAGTATCCCGCGATGGGTACCGGTGTGCTACGGCGCGGAACAGACATGTACAAGGTTGTGCCCGAGCACACCAACCTCGGTCTCGCGGTCGATGTCGAGCGCAAGGATGGCACGCGCGGACTCGTGGTGCCTGTGCTCAAGAAGGCCGACACGATGGACTTCGCCACATTTCTCGCGACCTACGAAGCATTGGTCGAGAAATCGCGCACCAACAAGCTCATGCCCGACGACTTCGCCGGCGCAACCATGACGCTGACCAACCCGGGCGGCCTCGGCACCGTTGCCTCGGTGCCGCGGTTGATGCCGGGCCAGGGAACGATCATTGCCACCGGCTCGATCGCGTTCCCACCCGAGTTCAGCAGCGTCGACACGTCAACGATACAGCAGCTCGGCATTTCAAAGGTCATGATGCTGACCAGCACCTACGATCACCGCGTGATCCAGGGTGCCGAATCGGGCAACTACCTCAAGCTCGTCGACCAGGTACTGCAGGGAGGCGGCGGGTTCTACGACGCCATCGCCGCGTCGCTTGGTGTGACCCTGGGTTCGGCGCGACCGGACGCCGCGAGGGTGCCAGACAGCGGAGTCACCGCGCCGCGCCCTGCCGCGGCGCTCGCTGTGAGCACCGGTGCCGCAACCGACATCGTCACCATCGCGGCGGCGATGACTTTGGTTCATGCATTCCGCACGCACGGTCACCTCGCCGCTCGACTCGATCCACTCGGCACCGAGCCAGCCGGCGACCCCGCACTCGATCCAGCGTCGGTCGGGCTGACGGCCGAGACAATGGCAACGGTACCAGCATCGGTGCTGCGGATCGCCGTGCCCGGCGAGAACCTGGCCGACGCCCTGGCAAACCTGCGCGCGACCTACTGCGGTACCATCGCGTACGAGGTCGAGCATATCTCGTCGCACGAACGACGCACCTGGTTGCGGGAGCAGATCGAGACGGGAGCGCACCGCACACCGCTGTCAACCGAAGAGAAACGCGCCGTGCTCGAGCGACTCACCCAGGTGGAAGGCCTCGAACGATTCCTTGGCAAGGCGTACCTCGGCCAGAAGCGGTTCTCGATCGAAGGCGTCGACATGATGGTGCCGATGCTCGATCACACCTGTGAACTCGCCGCCGACGCCGGCGTGCGTGACGTGGTGCTCGGCATGGCGCATCGCGGCCGGCTGAATGTGCTCTCCCACACCGTGGGGCGTCCGTATGAGACGCTCTTCGCGGAGTTCGAGGGCGCGCGCCACTCTGATACCGACAGCGCGCCTCACGATGGGACCGGCGACGTGAAGTACCACGCGGGCGCGCAAGGCGCGTTCGCCACTCGCGGCGGCAAGTCGCTCAATGTGTCGCTGTTACCGAATCCGAGTCACCTCGAGTTCATCGGTGCCGTGGTGGATGGCAGGGCGCGCGCCAAGCAGACCAATCGACGCAGCCGGGAGGCACACTTCGACCCAAGTGTGGCGCTGCCGGTGGTGATCCATGGAGACGCAGCGTTCCCCGGGCAGGGTGTGGTCGCAGAAACGCTCAACCTCAGCGGCCTTGATGGTTACGGCACCGGTGGCACGCTGCACCTGATCTCCAATAACCAGGTCGGATTCACGACCGATCCGAGCGAGGCGAGATCGACCCGCTATGCCTCAGATCTGGCAAAAGGTTTCGACATCCCGATCATTCACGTCAACGCCGACGATCCCGAGGCGTGCATCTCGGCGATACGCCTTGCCATGGCGTACCGCACCCGGTTTCGGCACGACGCGTTGATCGACCTCGTCGGCTATCGGCGGCACGGACACAACGAGGGCGACGAGCCCGGCTACACCCAGCCCACGATGTATGCGCGGATCAGGGATCTCCCGACGGTTCGTCAGCGCTATGCGCAGCTGCTCGAAGACGACGGGACCATCCCGGCGGGCGAAGGCGACGCCCTCGCTGAACGAACCTATCAGCGATTCGTTGAAGTCCAGACGTCGTTCAAGGCGTCGATCGCAGGCAACAACCCGGGAACCGAAGTGCCGCGCGACCCGGGTCCGGTCGACTACAACGACACGGCCGTCGCCGCCGAGACGCTCGCGGCGCTCAACGAACAGCTACTCGCGTTCCCCGCCGGCTTTGTGGTGCACCCGAAGCTCATCAAGCAACTCGAGAAGCGACGCGCCGGGCTCAGGGAACCACATGGCATCGACTGGGGACACGCTGAGGCCCTCGCGTTTGCGTCGCTGCTGGTGGAGGGGACGCCGATTCGGCTCACCGGCCAAGATGTCGAACGCGGCACGTTTTCGCATCGTCACATGGTGCTCCACGATGCCAATACCAACGCGTCGTTCATGCCGTTGCAGTCGCTGCCGGGAGCACAGGCCCCGATCCAGGCCTATAACTCGCCGCTCTCCGAGCTTGCCGCCATTGGATTCGAGTACGGATACGCTGCTGCCGCTCCCGAGTCGCTGGTGGTGTGGGAAGCCCAGTTTGGCGATTTCGTCAACGGTGCACAGGTCATGCTCGACCAGTTCCTCGCTGCCGGCCTGAGCAAGTGGGGCGTCACCTCGCGTCTCACGCTTCTGCTGCCGCACGGCTACGAAGGCCAGGGACCGGAGCATTCGAGCGGTCGCGTCGAGCGCTTCCTGCAATCAGCCGCCGAAGGCAACATGCGCGTCGTCAACTGCTCGACGTCGGCGCAATACTTCCATGTCCTCCGGCGCCAAGCCAGGTGGGCGATGCAACGTCCGCTGGTCGTCATGACACCGAAGTCGCTGCTTCGCCTTGCAGCGGCGGCTTCGTCGCTGTCCGATCTGGCGGAAGGGCAGTTCCAGACCGTGATCGATGACGAGATGCCTGGCGAGCGCGCGTCGGGAGCGAAGGCGCTGGTGCTGTGCAGTGGCAAGGTCTATCACGAGATCGTGGACGAGGCCGCGAAGCACGACGGTTCGCATCGGCCGGTGGTGCGCGTCGAGCAGCTATATCCGTTCCCTGAACGTGAGCTGCGCCAGCTGCTGCAGCGCTATCCCAACGTCGGTGAGGTTGTCTGGGCGCAGGAAGAACCACGGAACATGGGCGGCTGGAGCTTCATGGAACCGCGCCTGCGTGGCGTCCTCGGCGAAGGCGTGGTGTTGCGCTATGCCGGACGTCCCGAGCGCGCCTCACCAGCCGAGGGAGACCCGGCGGCGCACAAGGCGGAGCAGGCACGGATTGTTGCGGATGCACTCGGACAAGTGAAGGCGTAGGCCGTTGAATCGACCTGCTTTCGGGGTGCCGTGGTATCGGGCGCACCCCGCCGGCATTCAGCCAGGCGGCAGCAGCGGCCGCTCACTCGCCTGTTTCGCGAGCTGCCGCAGCGGCTCGGAAAGGTGCTCGCCGTAATGAAGGAGGAAGACGCCGCGGGCACGCCGAGCCATCAGGAAGGCGAGCAACGGCGTGTCGGCCTTGGCGGCGTTGCAGGGGCGGCAGGCGAGCACGAGGTTGTCGGGGCGGTCGTACGCCGACTGGCCGCGACGCGGCCGAACGTGATCGAGCGTGATGGTTTCGACGGGCACCCGCACGCCGCAGTAAGCGCACACGGATCCGTGCCGCGCCAGGAGCCATTCACGATGCGAGCCATAGGATCGTCCCGGCGATCGGCGCAGGCGCGCCCCCGGGGTACTGATTTCTTCGGTCTCGTCGACCGGTGCAGCCACCGCTGTGGCGCTGCGACGTCTTGATCGTGCCACGTAAATCCTTCTAAGGGTCCGAGATGCAACGGAGGAACCTAACAGCCCACCGCGACTGACAGTAGCGGAACGGTTGCGACCGAAGCCACGGTTCCGGCGTACCGTGAGGCGCGAGGAGCTTGAATCACCGGGGGTGGAGGGAGAATCAGGCGCGGGCGTTGATCAGCGCGGCCACGAGCAGGACACCCAAGCCAGCGAGAAGGAGCCGAACGCCGGCAGATCGCGGGAAGCGGGCGCCGTGCGTGGCGCCATCGAGGAACGACGCAAGCGAGCCCGGATGCCGAGACGGGACGGAATCCAGCTGGTACAGTACGGCTTCGGCGCTCGCCGGGCGGCGCAACACATCAGGATCGAGCAGGGCGTGAATGAGTCGATTCAGTTCGGCGGGCACCGCGCGGCGATGCCGCGCAAGCGGGACGGGCGGTGCTGTCGGGAGGTCGCCCGCGAGCAGGGCGTACCCGATCCGTCCAAGCGCTTCGAGATCAGCCGCGACACTTCCATCGGAGCGCAGGCCGAGGTCGCTGACGACGGCTCCACCATCGATGACGTGCACGTTGTCGAGGTCGAGGGATCCGTGCGCGTGCCCGCTGCGGTGAAGGGTCGCGAGTGCCCTGGCCACATCGCGCAGGATGCGAGTCGCCTGGGCGACCGGGATTGGAGCACCCCGTTGGAGTAGCTCGAGGGCTGTGGCGGCGGCGGGCCGTACTGTCACCAGACAGGCACGCCCCTCAATGTCCGCCGCGTGGCGCGGCAGGACGAGGGCAGCATGCTGGGTTGCCCGGAATCGGTCCACGATCGTTCGGAGGTCTTCCGGCGTTGGGCCGGCCGGCGACCTTGGAAAGACCGTGACGAGCGCTGATTCAGCGCCGCGTCGGGCCGCAAACCGGCGAGAGCCGTCCCGCGCCGGCAGGTCGTCCCCCACAGTGACATCACCGCCGAGGGCCAGCCGGACGCGGGCCCTCATCGAGTCTTCCTTCATGGCGTGGTGCAGCCCATCTGGTAGATGTCCAGGATTGAGAGGTGCCGGGGCTGATCGAGTCGACTCGGCCTGACCCCCCACCACCAATGCATCAGCCATGCCGCGGCAACGGGTGCCGCGGACGCACCCTCCTTGGCTCGGTCGAGCGGGGCTATGCCAGATCGTGGCGGATCGGCAACAGCCCGGACCCACCCTGAGGCCCCGGCGCGACGGACCCGGAGCCTCGCCTATCCCCAACCCGATAGCTGGTCAGGGACGATTATCGTTGCGTTCTGGGGTCCGCGCGGACGCGTCACACGACCCCCCGACTCCGACGCTCGCGGGCGCGCCATACACCGGCACCAAGGGACGACCACGCGATGAGCAAGCGCCGCTCGAACTTTCGTTCCCCGGCGCACGCCGCACGGCCCAAGACCGACGCGACCCAACCTCCGGCCCATGCGCCGCGACTTCCCGCACCGCGTCAACTGGAAATCGACATCCTCGCTGTCCTTGCGGTGCTGTTATGTCTCGCGCTGGGCTACGCCACTCGCAATGCGCTCAATCCCGACGGTGTATCGTACCTCGACCTCGCGGCGGCACTGCAGCGGGGCGACTGGTCGGCGTTCGTTCAGGCCTACTGGTCTCCCATGCTGCCGGTCTTGCTGGCGCTGACCGGTCTCGTCACGTCGGCCGAGCGTACCGCGTTCCTTCCCGCGGTCCACCTGCTGAACGCGATCGTCGCATGCGCTGGTATCGCCGTCATCTGGCGATGGGGACATCGGCGGCACGATCGCATTTTCGCCCGTGCGGCGCTCGCGGCGTTCATTCTTGCAGCAGCGCGCCCGCTGCGCCTCGAGGCCGTGACGCCCGATATCCTGCTGCTTTCACTGTGCGCCTGGATCGGGTACGAGCTGCTCGTGCACAGCGGCCAACGCTGGGCGCGTCTCGGCGTACTCCTGGGCCTCGCGTTCCTCGCGAAAACCAGCGTCTGGCCGTGGTTGATCGTGATCACGCTCGTGCGGGTCGGCGTCAATTGGAGCAGCCCCATCCGCAACGACATGTTCCGCACGGCGCTTGTTGCTGCGCTTGTCATGGCGCCGTGGGTGGCAGCGATCAGCGTCGAGAGCGGTCACTTCACGCTGACGTCGGCCGGGCGCCTCAACGTGTGCTGGTACATGCAGTCGTGTGATGGACGGACGCCGGACACCCACCAAGGTGGGCACCGGGTATACCGCGAGGCAGCGTTGACGGACGGCGCGACGGTGACCGTTGCGACGTTCAATGCCGAGAGGGGCTGGACCTATGAACCGTGGTCCGACCCGACCGCGTGGGCCAGCGGCATCGTCACGCAGCAGACTCATCGCCCCGCCGTGCGCGAAGTCTTGCAGTTCTGGAGTCATCATGTGAAGTACATCGTGGGCTTCTGGATGTTGCCGGTGCTCGCCGGTGTGTTACTGCCGTTCATCCTCTTCCACTGGCCGCGTCAGGATGCCCGGTCACTCGGCGGCACTGGACGCGATGCCGCCATGACGATGTTCTTCGGCATTATGGGCATTGGCCAGTTCGTCGCAGTGCATGCCGAGCCGCGGCTCATAGCGCCGTTCGTCCTGCTGTTCGCGCTCGGTGCACTCACGTGGCTTCGCGATGCCGCTGTGCCCGATGTGGCGTTGTCCGGATCACAGGTGTTGTTGCGGCACGCAGCGTCAACCGTCGGATTGGTGATTGTGCTGGTACTGGGTGCGCAGCGACTCGACGCCGAGTTATCGGACAGCGCGCTGATCGATCAACGCTTCGCGACGATCGCGGCGCAGATTCGCGCTGATCATCCGGCTGGCGCCAATCGACTCGCGGTCATCGGCTACGCCGTTCCCGCGCTGGGGGATGCGTGGCGAGCCGGGTTGGCGATCACCGTGCAGGTGCCACCACGCTCGGCGATCGTGTTCGGGCGCCTGCCGCCAGCGCAGATGATGCAGGAGCTGCGAACGCTCCTGCGGGGTCACGCGGACCTGGCGTGGCTCATCAATCCTGATGGCCGTTTCCAGCGGGTGAAGCTCGATGAACCGTGAGTGTGCCGAGTTACCGTCTACGTGCGCCTACCGACACCATCACTTCCGCTTGCGTACGGCCGCGACCACCGCCTTGCCGACCAGCGCTGCCGCGGCCACACCCACCGCGACCGTCGCCACCTTGGTGCGTTTCGCCTTGGCGGCCGCCGCCTTGCGACCAGACAGGAGCTTCGTGACTTTCGTGGCCACTGCCACGACCGCTCCAGCCGCCGCGGCCTTGGCGCCCGACCGAATCGTCGATGCGGCGGCGCGGGTGAACGGCCCACTCTTTTTCGCGGCCGTCTTGGCCGCTGATCTCGCCAGCGGAGCAACCTTCGCGGTCTGCTTCTTGGCCGCGTTAGTTGCCGACTTCGCGGCGTTCTTCACGGTGGTTTTCAAGTTGGCCATCGTATCCCCGATCAGGTGAGTGGAAACAGGACTGTCACACTGGGGGACGAATCACCGTCAATAACCGGCACTGGGTTGGACGTCGGCCGAGACATCGGTGTCATCCCGACCGGAGGCGCCGGAGAGCCTGTCCTGAGCGCAATCCAAGAACGCCGAAGTCGAGGGCTGCGCCCGCTCAACTCGGGATGACATCGTTCATGCCTCACGCCAAGCGTCACATTAGCTTTGCCCACTTGCCGCTCCACCAGCACCTCCGCCCGCGAGTCCCGTGACCGAATCCGCCCAGCCCCAGGTATCGACGCCAGCCGCATGGCAGGTGATCAACTCGATCCGCGTCCTGGCCATGGACGCCGTCGAACAGGCGAATTCAGGCCATCCGGGCACCCCCATGGCGCTGGCACCCGCAGCGTACGTGCTCTGGCGCCACCACTTGAAACATGCGCCGCACGACGCCTCGTGGCCGGACCGCGATCGGTTCGTTCTATCGTGTGGTCATGCGTCGATGCTGCTCTACGGCATGCTGCACCTGGCTGGGTACGATCTGTCGCTTGACGAGATTCGCAACTTTCGTCAGTGGGGCTCGCTCACGCCGGGCCACCCGGAACGGGGCCACACGGTTGGCGTCGAAACGACGACTGGCCCGCTCGGGCAAGGCTTCGGCAACGCCGTAGGTATGGCGATCGCCGAGCGCCTCCTTGCGGAGCAGTACAACGCCGACGGGACGATTGTCGATCACCGCACCTGGGTCTTCGCGAGCGACGGCGACATGATGGAGGGTGTGGCGAGTGAGGCTGCCTCGCTCGCGGGCCACCTTCGCCTCGGCAAGTTGACGGTCATCTACGACGACAATCACATCACGATCGACGGTCGCACCGACATCGCGTTCAGCGACGACGTCGGAATGCGGTTCGAGGCGTATGGCTGGCATGTCCTGCATGTGCACGACGGCAACGATGTTGCCGCGATCGACGCCGCATACTCGGCCGCCGTCGCGGAGTCGGAACGCCCGACGATGATTGTCCTTCGCACCATTATCGCCGATCCTGCGCCGACCAAGCGTGACACGCCCGAAGCCCACGGCGCACCGCTCGGCGCCGACGAGATCGCGCGCACCAAGGAGATTCTCCACTGGCCGCAGGAACCGTTCTCCGTACCTGCTGCGGCGTATGACGAGATGCGCGGCCTCACCGCGCGCGGCCGTGAACTCGAGGCGGAATGGAGCGCACGCCTCGCAGCACACCCGCGGGCGATCGCGTTCCGCGCGCAGCTCGCCGGAGAGCTTCCGGCCGGGTGGGATGCCGACCTCCCCGACCTCGCCGCCGAATCGCTCGCGAGCCGGCAGGCGTCGCAACAGGCGCTCGCGGTGCTCGTCTCGACGGTGCCCGGCTTGGCTGGTGGCTCGGCCGATCTCGGCGGCAGCAACGGTACCAACATCAAGCACGGGGCGACGTTTGGCCCGACCACCACCGGACCGCGAATGCACTGGGGCGTGCGCGAGCACGCGATGTGTGCCGCGCTCAATGGTATGGCGGCACACGGCGGCGTGCGCCCGTACGGCGCCACCTTTCTCGTGTTCTCCGACTATTGCAAGCCGTCAATCCGGCTTGCCTCGTTGATGCGCCTGCCGGTGATCTACGTGTTCACGCACGACTCAATCGGCGTGGGCGAAGATGGACCAACCCACCAGCCGATCGAGCACCTCGCGATGCTGCGCGGCATACCCGGCCTCGTCACGATGCGGCCCGCCGACGCGGCCGAAACGGTCGAGGCGTGGCGTTTCGCGGTGGCACGGCGCGACGGACCAACCGCGTTGATCCTCACGCGCCAGAAGCTGCCCGCGCTCTCGCGTTCGGCTGATTCCGTCGGCTCGGTGTCGCGCGGTGGTTACATCCTGCGCGAGCCAGCCAGTAAAGCGCGTGCCGTTGTCATCGCAACCGGCTCGGAAGTGTCGGTCGCGGTCATGGCGGCCGACGCACTCGAGCGTGAAGGCGTTCCGACACGCGTGGTGTCGCTACCGTCGTGGGAAGTGTTTGCGGCACAGGATGCCGCATGGCGTGAACGGGTGCTGCCAGGTGGACTGCTGGCGCGCGTTTCGATCGAGGCCGGCGCGACATTTGGATGGCACCGGTGGACCCGCGACGCGGGTATCGCGCTCGGCATCGACCACTATGGTCAGTCCGCACCCGGCGAGCGACTGTTCAAGGAATTTGGCTTCACCGCGGAGCGTGTCATCGCCGCGGTACGCTCACTCGTTTGATCGTGTCGAGGTTGTCATGACGCAGCATCCGCTGATCCGCCTTGGAGCCTTGGGCCAGAGCCCCTGGTATGACTTCATCACCCGCCGCCTAGTGCGGTCGGGTGAGCTCGCGCGCCTCATTCGCGACGAAGGACTGAAGGGGATGACATCGAATCCGACCATCTTCGAAAAGGCGATCAGCGGCAGCAGCGACTACGATGAGGACATCGCGACCTTCGCGGGTCGTGGCGCCACCGCCGCGGAGATTGTCGAGGCACTGGCAGTCGCCGACGTGCAGGCCGCATGCGACGTGTTCCGTCCAGTGTTCGATGCGAGCGGACGTGGAGACGGTACCGTCTCGCTCGAAGTGGCACCGACCCTGGCGAACGACACCGACGCGACGATCGCCGAGGCCGAGCGCCTCTGGGCACGGGTCGATCGCCCGAATGTGATGATCAAGATCCCCGGCACGCTGGCCGGGATCCCGGCAATCGCACACTGCCTGTCGCAGGGGATCAACATCAACGTGACCCTGCTGTTCTCCGTCGAACGATTCCGCATGGTGATTGACGCGTTCCTGCGCGGTCTCGAGACTCGTGTGGCACGCGGACTGCCGATCGACCGGATTCACTCGGTCGCGTCGTTCTTTGTCAGTCGCGTCGATGGCCAGACCGACCCGGCCCTGGCCACGCTGGGCGATGCAGGCAGGCCATTCATGCATCGCATGGCGATCGCCAATGCGATCTACGCATATGAGACGTTCGGCCAGTCGCTGACGACTCCACGCTGGCAGGCACTGGCCGCCCAGGGTGCCAAGGCGCAGCGGCCACTATGGGCCTCCACCAGCACGAAGGATCCATCACTCCCCGATACGTGGTACATCGAAGCGCTGATCGCGCCCGACACGGTGAACACGATCCCGCCCGACACATACGCGGCGTACGCCGACCACGGAGACCCCCATGTCCGGATCTCGATCGACGCCGAGCGTGAAGCGAGCGCGCTGCTCGCGGCGTACGAGGCGTTAAACGTGGCACCCCTGGCCGAACGCACTGCGTTTCTTGAGCAGGACGGGGTCGCCAAGTTTGCGGCAAGCTGGAACTCGCTCCTCGATAGCATTGACGTAAAGGGCCGCGCCCTGGCCGGCTGATCTCCTCTCGCACAGCAGGAGCCTCGATGTTTGGTGCAATCAAGCGCGTTGGCCTCACCGGGTGGATTTTCATCGGGATGGGCGCGGGCATCCTGATCGGCTGGCTTACGCCCGAGTTCGCCGCGTCACTCAAGCCGTTCTCGACGCTGTTTCTCCGGATGATCAAGATGATCGTCGTGCCGATCCTGTTTGGCACGCTGGTCGTTGGCATCGCCGGTCACGGCGACGACATGAAGCGGATCGGTCGGCTCGCCACGAAGTCGATGATCTACTTCACGCTCATGACCACGATCGCCTTGATCATCGGACTCATCGCCGGCAACCTCGCACAACCCGGAGTCGGCGTGGTGTTGCCGCCGCCTGACCCGACGGCAGCCCTGCCCCAGCCGGCACCGACCACGCTCGGCGGCTTCCTGGAGCACCTCGTTCCAGTGTCGTTCTTCGAGTCGGCATCAAAGAACAGCGTGCTGCAGGTTGTCTTCTTTTCAGTGCTCTTCGCCATCGGGCTCTCGCAGGTACCGGCCGGCAAGGCAAAGGAGACCGTGCTGAGTTTCGCCGAAGGATTGGCGGAGACGGTGTTCAAGATGGTCAACATCATCATGAAGTACGCGCCGATCGGCATCGGCGCAGCCATGGCGGTCACGGTGTCGCACAGCGGGATCGGCGTCATTCTCAACCTCGCGAAGCTGGTCGGGACGCTTTACCTCGCGCTGATCGTCTTCGCGCTGGTGGCGCTGCTCCCATCGATGCTCATCTTCCGGGTGCCAATCAAGCGCTTCTTCACTGCCGTGAAGGAACCGGCGATCATCGCATTCACCACCACCTCGTCCGATGCCGCGTTACCACTCGCCATGCAGAAGATGACGGCATTCGGCGTGCCCCGACGCATCGTCGCCTTCGTGATACCGACCGGCTATTCGTTCAACCTCGACGGCTCGACGCTCTACCTCGGCGTCGCATCGCTGTTCGTGGCCCAGGCAGCTGGCGTGCACCTGTCGATGAGCCAGCAGCTCCTCATGATGTTCACCCTGCTGATCACGTCGAAAGGCATCGCTGCAGTGCCGCGGGCGTCCCTCGTTGTGCTGGCCGGCACGCTCGCTTCGTTTGGGCTGCCG
This sequence comes from Gemmatimonadales bacterium, assembly GCA_031388885.1. Taxonomy (GTDB): domain Bacteria; phylum Gemmatimonadota; class Gemmatimonadetes; order Gemmatimonadales; family GWC2-71-9; genus Palsa-1233. The sequence continues at coordinate 23,334 of JANMSC010000158.1, forward strand.
CTGGAAGGGATTGCCGTGATTCTCGGTGTCGATGAACTCATGGACATGGCCCGCACGATGGTCAACCTCGTTGGCAACTGTCTAGCGAGTGCGGTGATGGCGCGTTGGGAGGGTGAGGCGGAATGGGACATGCCGTTGACGGGGTGAGCGCGACGCGTGGGCGAGCGCGGGACTGGTCGATAGCTACCAACATGCGCCTCCGACACGCCCTTCTCACGCTCGTGGTCTTCCCCACGGCCATGTGCGCCCAATCGCCGCACTCTGACATCGAGGCCGCCCTGCAGGCCGGGCAGGCGTGGCGCGCAACCCAGCTGGTCGCGCCGCTGCTGACCCGGCCGGAAACGCGCACGCCCGAGGTGTTGCTGCTTGGCGCACGTGCAGCCGCAGCGTGGGAAGGCTGGACGACCGTCCGCTCGCTGCTCGAGCGTGAACCTTGGCTCGACACCCGATTCGATCGTCTCGGCCGCCGCCTGTTGGCTGAAGCCGCCCTCGGGGCGCAACGCAACACGGACGCCCTCGCCGCGGCGAGGGCGTCCGTCGTCGACGGCCACGAGCGCGACAATGCCGAGCAAGGCCTGCGGTGGGTGCTGTTGGCGCGCGCACACGACCGCCTCGACCAGCGCGACAGTGCGGCCGCAGCATATCAACATGCCGCAGCGTTGCTCCCCGAGGCCGCGGAGTGGCTGGCACTTCGAGCCGCGGGTGTGACTACAGATTCGGCCTCGCGCCACGCGCTCTACGAAACCGTCACATCGGGCCCCGCCACACCACGCATCGCGTGGACCGAGGCGCAAGCACTGGAGCGTGCCGGGAATCTCGTTCGCGCCGCGGATGCGTATCAGCGACTTGGGTCCGGCGCGACGGCGCTGCGCCTCCGCTGGCAGGGGGCAACGTCAGACGCAGAAAAGCGCGTCGTCGCTGACGCGTTGGTGGCTCAGCTTCGACCCGGCCTGTCGACCGCGGGGGCGCGCGACGCACTCATCCTGATCGAGCGACTCCCCGTGCCCGTGACACCAGCGCAGCGACTCCTCGTCGCGCGTCGCGCCGCGCAGGTCGGGCGCGCCGCGCAAGCGGCGGATGCATTCGCCGCGTCGGCCCGCCTCGGGCGGCTCACCCCGGCCGATCGGTTTGCCTACGGCAACGTACTGACCAACCTTGAGCGCTGGCCAGATGCCGCGGTCCAGTTTCGCGGCGTGACCGACCCCGTACTCGGCGGCCACGCGGCGTACTTCCATGCACGAGCAATGCTCCGTGCAGGCAAGGGCGCGGAAGCCGTCAACGCACTCGAACGAGTCGTCACCGGGTTTCCCCGCGATACAGTTGCGGCCGGAACGGCGTTGTTCCTGCTCGGCGACCTCGCGATCGACGCCGGTGATGCGGCGGCGGCACAGCGCTGGTTTTCGCTCCTCGGTTCACGCTATCCGTCGAGCGCGGTGGCGCCACGAGCTGCACTGCTCGCTGCACTGATCCGGATGGCGACCGGCGACGCCACCACGGCGGAACGCGACCTTTCCCGCAACACAGTCAGCTACGCGGCCAGCGGCGAGGCCGATGCATTCCGTTACTGGCTAGGCCGCGCTCGCCGGGTCACGGGGCAACGCTCCAGCGCGGATTCGATCTTTCGAATCTTGCTCGGACGGGGGCCCGAGACTTACTACGCCATCCGCGCCGCCGCGCGGCTCGACACGTTGCCGTGGAGCGTCGGCCAGGTTGAGGCGTCTGGTCGCGACACGCTCGACGTTGTCATCAGCCGAGTCGTGCTCCTTGAGCGGCTCGGCCTGGACGTGGAGGCACGCTTTGAACTCGACTTCCTGGCGGCCAGCGCCATGACGCCGGATGCCAGAATCACGATGGCAGAGCGCATGTTGGCACATGGCTACACGGCTCGCGCAATGCAATTGGGGCAACGCGCGCTGGCAACCGGCACTGCCCGCGACACCCGGACGTTGCGACTCATCTATCCTCTGCCGTGGGCTGACGCGCTCCGTGTCGCGGGCAAAACGGAAGGTGTCGACGCGCTGCTCGCCGCGTCGGTCATCCGCCAGGAATCGGGCTTCCAGCCACACGCCACATCGCGCACCGACGCCCGCGGCCTGATGCAGATCATGCCCGCGGTTGGCCGGGAGCTAGGACGATCGTTCGGATTCAGCGATCTCGACCCAGCGCTGTTGTGGCAACCGGAGGTGAACATTCCACTTGGCATGCGACACTTTGGCAACGCGCTTAAGCGGTACCCGGAACCGGAGCGTGCCCTCGCAGCGTACAACGCGGGCCAATCGCGAGTGAACCGGTGGAGCGCGACCCTCCTGAGTGGTCCGCGTGGCGGTGCGGTCACGGCGCCGATCGACGACATCGAGCTCTTCGTTGAACGCATTCCCTATGTGGAGACTCGTGATTACGTGCGGATCGTGATGAGGAACGTGGCGATGTATCGGATGTTGCATGTTGGGGTCGCGCGCTAGTGCGCACGAGACAGGTCGATAGTCGATAGTCAATAGTGCCTCGTCCGTGTGATTTCACTATCTGAACGGTGCAGCCGCCGCGTCAATCACCGCCCTCGCTGCCATCCCTCCCTCCCGCATCGATCTTACGGTCTCGCTCGCATCGCGCTTGCTCAGCTTCCGTCCATCCGGCGCGAGCACGAGCGGATGATGCACCGTGATCACCGGTTCCGTACGGCCGAGCAAACTGGCGAGCAACTGCTGTCTGCCGGTCGAACTGATCAGGTCAGCACCGCGCACCACCAGGTTCACGCTATGCCGCAGGTCATCGACGACGACGCAATGCTGGTAGGTCCACTGCCCCACAGCATCACGAATTACGACATCGCCGTGCTCTGACTGCGGATGCTGCACTAGCTCACCGAGGAGCAAGTCCTCCGTGCTCGTCGTAACATCGGGAAGGCGCGCACGCATCGACACCTGGCCGGGGCGATCGATTGGCTGTCCGCGACACGTGCCCGGGTAGTGCCGCTCGCCATCCCGGTCAGGTGCGTCAAGCATCGATCGGGTGCAGGTGCAACCGTAGACGTCGGTCACCGCGGCGAGTGCGGTTGCGGCCTCCGCGTAACACCGCGGCTGGTCACTCTGGCGATAGTCGGACGGCGCGCGCGCGAGCGATTGCAGCAACGTGCCGTCGGGATCGAAGCCGAGCCACGCGAGATCGTTGAGGATGCTACGCTCATGCTCCGGATGACAGCGCGTGCGATCGTGGTCTTCCATCCGGAGAATCACCTGTGCGTCGAGCACGGCAGCGACGCCCCAGACCCAGAGGGCGTGCGCCACGTGGCCGAGGTGCAACTCGCCGGTCGGTGATGGAGCGAACCGCGTCACCAAAGGAGAAGGGGGCCGGTCTGGCAGGGCCGCGTACCTTGCTGCGACGCTCCGGAGCACCGGCGCATTCCTCAGGCGATCAAGCAGGTCAGCGTGCATGCGCGAAAGATGGCCTGATCCCCGTCAATTGGAGCAGCATCACGTGTCCCATTCTGCCATTGTCGCCGCGTCACTCTGGTGTGCCACCGTCATTGCCATTCCGGTTAGAGCGCAGGGACGCCTGTACGCCCTCGGATCACCGTTTGTGGTGGGGCAACGGGAGCAGCCCGACAGCGTTCCGATTTTGCGTTGGGACCCTCGTACCCAGCGAACCGACACCCCGGCATGATCAAGAACGAAGTGCGAGTGATGGCGCGGGTCGACGGCGGTCCGCTGTCGCCGACGACGATCTGGAGGCCGATGGGCGATGGCCGG
>JANMSC010000160.1:0-3326 GCA_031388885.1 Gemmatimonadales bacterium
AATGTTGGTCCTATTGGAGACGTAGTCCCCGTTCCCGACCATGAAGGCGACGGCGCTGCCGTCGACGCGCGAGCGGGCGGTGCTCCCGACCGCGTCCTTCAGTGCTCCTGACGTCGCGTACGTGAACCGAGGGCCACTGGCGGTGATGAGCACGATGCTGTCGGTGCCGAGTCCGCGAATTCGGATGCCGTGGCCCAACGCCAATTGGTCCGCAGAATCCGGTCGCACCGCTTCTCCTCCCAGGCGAGGCAGCTTCCAGCGCCCAACCGCATGATCCGCGGTCGCGGCCAAGTTCCAGAACACCATGCTGCGCCCATCGGGCATCCATTCTGGGAACCGCTGCGCTCCCTGCCACTCCCCGGTGAGGGAGAGCGGCCTCCCGCCTTCGATGTCACGCACTTCGATGTGGCTCTCCGCCGCTGACCATCCCGACTGGTACGCCACTTCGCGGCCGTCGGGAGAGATCGCGACGTGGATCTCCGGGATCGGATCGCGAGTCACTTGCCGACTCTTGCCGACTTCGATCATGAGCGGCTTGGGCTCCAGGGCGCGCGATGCTCCCCATCCGGCCATGGCAAGCACCACCACACCGGCCGCGAGCAGCACACCACGCCGCGAGCGCGGCGCGCTCACTGCGTGCTGGTACGGCAGCGTCGCGTGCGGCGTCATACCACCGCTCGGCGTGGCGAGTGGTTCCAGCGCCGCCACCAATTCATCGGCGGTCTGGAAGCGATCGGCTGGCCGCTTCGCCAGGCACGTCATCACCAGATGCTCGAGCGCGGACGAGAGCCCCGGTCGACGCTGTGCCACCGGCAGCGGTGCCTGCGTGACATGTGCCGCGAGTGTCTGCTGCGGATTGAGTCCGTGGAACGGCGGCTGGCCGGTGAGCATCTCGTACGCCAGCACGCCGAGCGCGTAGATGTCGACGCGGCCGTCCATGTGCGGATCGGCAGTGGCCTGCTCTGGCGCCATGTACGACGGCGTGCCAAGCGCAACGCCGATGCTCGTGAGCTGGTGCGCGCCGGTGGCTTCGGTCACCGCCTTGGCAACACCGAAGTCCATCACCATCGCGTGCCGACCGGAGAGGAGGATGTTCTCCGGCTTGATGTCGCGATGCACCACGCCGGCCTTGTGCGCCACCGCGAGCGCGTCGGCAATCTCACTCAGCAACCGCACCGCTTCATGCACAGGCAGCTCACCGCCACGCGTCAGGCGGTCGCGTAGCGTCTCGCCGTCGACATACGGCATCACGTAATAGAAGAAACCATCGACATCACCGGAGTCGAGCAGGCCGAGGATGTGCGGATGCTGGAGGCGCGCGGCGACAGCGATTTCGCGGGCAAAGCGCTCGGAGCCCAGGGTGGCCGCCAACTCCGGCCGCAGCACCTTCACCGCGACTTTGCGTTGATGCTTCACGTCTTCAGCCAGATACACCGTCGCCATGCCGCCAGCACCGAGTTCGCGCTCGATGCGGTAGCGGTCGGATAGCGCGGCAGCGAGGCGCTCGATGACGCTGCTCATCGTGGCACACGCTGAAGGAGCTCATCGGCGAAGTTGAGCACCAGCACCAGGCGCTCGCCGGTCGGCCTGACGCCCGCCGCGTTGACGTCAAGCATGAGAAACCGCTGTCCATCTGGGCTGACTTCATATCCGAAGGCGCCCATGATTCCAAGCAACCCAACGGGCGTGAACAGCCGATTGACACCAGTAACCGTGAAGCCACTCGAAGCCGCCACACGCGCCACCATCATGTCGCCTGCCGCACTCAGGTAGAAGAGCTCGCTGCCAGCAGGGTTCCAGCGTGGGGATGTCCCGCCCTCGATCGAGACCTGCACCTTCATGGAATCCACGTTAGGGAACGGTCGGACATACACCTCCGCCCTGCCGCTCTCGGCGGACACATAACTCAGCCACTTGCCATCGGGAGAGAACGCCGGCATCGACTCGCCGGCGGACGACGGAAACAACGGCGTCGCCGCCGAGTCGCTATCGAGCCGCAGCGTGTATAGCGAGCGCCTGCCCGCCACCGACGCCTCGGTGCGGACAACCAGCGTCTTCCCGTCCGGATGGAGGGCCATTCTGCCGATCCCGCCGCCAGTGATCCGACCAACACGTTCCGCGCCGCCACTGCCATCGGCCCGCCGGCGTTTGATCTCGGCACCGAAGTCTGATGCATAGAGCAGTTCGCGACCGCCCGGCACCCACGTTGGCGCATGGCTGCTGCTGGTTTCACCGGTGACGAGCTGTGCCGGACCGCCAAACCGTTTCAGCCAGATCCGCGCGAGGCCCGTTCCATCGCCGCGCCGCTGGATCTCGAGCGCAACAGCGGAACCATCGGGCGAGAGGGCCATGGCGCTCACAAGTCCATCAACCGGCGTCGTGTCGGCCGGCGATTTTGTCCCGTCGCGTGCTACCCAGGTGAGTGCGGCAAACCCGGTACCCGCCACGCCCGGGACGTACAGCAGGTTGCCCGCACTCGATAACGCCAGGTCGGTCGCGCCGAACGCGGCAATGGTGAGCCCACTCCATAGCATGCGAGGCTCGCCCACCAGCTCGAGGCGGTCGACATCGAATCGCTGCGCATGAACTGCCCCATCGGCCGTCACCCAGAGGAGGTGGCCGGTCGGACTGTACCGCGCGAACACCGCGGTGACGAGTTGCTTCCTCGATCGATCGCGCGGGTCGAATGCGATGATGCGGAAGTCGGACGTTTCATCACCGACTCGCCGGACTCGCATGAGAATACCGCGATCGTCGGGCAGCACGGTCGGCCACGCGACACCGCTCTCGGCGTCGAGCGTGTCAAGCGGCATCACCATCTCGAATCCGCTTCCGTCAGGACGGACTCGCGCCAGGCCAAAGCCGCCGTCGACGTAGAGGTATCCGTCTCTTGCCCACGCGACGCCGCCGCCGGAGACGCTATCGGCGCGCACTGTCCGCGATTGTCCGCCAGCGAGTGTCACGATCTTGATGGTGAACGGAGACAGCGTCACATACGCGATTTCCCGGCCGTCGGGAGAGAAAGTCGGGCTGGTTGCTCCTGCGGTGCCCGCAATGGCAACGGCCTCCAGTTGATTCAAGCGCCGAAGCCAGAGTTGCGACGATCCCGCTCCGGGGCCGGTATAGACGAACGACTCGCCATCTGGTGACCACGCGAGTCGCATTCCGCCCGAAGCGATCAGTTCCTGCCCTGCCGGGAACGCGAGTGCGAAACGTGCTGTGCGAGGCACCTGGGCTACGTCGCGCGACCTGAATGCGACTGCCGTGGCTGCGACGGCGATCACCGCGAGCACAGCTATCACGAGGCCGGTCGTGCGCCGCGACAT
>JANMSC010000179.1:0-1642 GCA_031388885.1 Gemmatimonadales bacterium
AGCCAGAGGATCTCTCTCGTTTCAAAGCTACGCTGCTGTGGGCAAATCAGCGTTGGAAGGAACTGGGACCGGACAGCAAATAGTTCTGCGGAGCAATGCGCCGCCCAACTCATAGGACTCAACACCGCATCCCCCCACGCGAGAGTCGAGTTGATCGCGCAAGTGCGAGGCAGGGCGATGAGCGTGTTTGAGTGAGTGAAGAGGATGCGGTGAAGAGTTCAGTTGGACGAAGGCGCGGGCCTCTTGGGGAAAGTATGGCTCGGAGGCGGGAGGGCGGTGGTGAGGAGCAGTGGCGAAGAGAGATTTGATTGCGTGGATTGCGACGAGGCGCCACGATTCCAAGGCCGGCGAACAGGAAGAAACGACAGGGCCGGTTGCGAACGATGCGATCGGTCCGTGATTGTTGTGACGCAGGCGAACCCTTCCCCAAGCAGCGGTGACGATGCCAGAACGACGAGGTCGGAACGGGTGGTCGCGCTCATGAGGTATCGAACCGGGTTCGATCGCATTGAGGATCGACCGGCGCGATGCGACGCATCGTTCCTTTGTGACATTGAGGGCAGAGTCGAGGGTCCGGAGTTGCAGCACGTGGACGGAGCGGTCGTTTGGAGTCGATCAGCTCGCGCGCTTTTGCGACATTGACGGCGCGGTCGCGGTTGGCGAGGAAGCCGTAATACCGAACGCGTGTAAAGCGCGGTGGGAGGACGTGCTGGAGGAAGCGGCGCAGGAACTCGGTGGCCTCGAGGGTCCATGGTCTTTTCCGCGTTGTGATCGGCATAGTCGCGCCAGGAGAAGGTGACGGTCTGTCCATCGAACGAGCGGATGCGCCGATTGGAGATGGCGATGCGGTGCGTGTAGTTGGCCAGATACGCGAGCACGTGCTCGGGACCACCGCAGCGGAGGCTTGGCATAGGCATGCCAGTCGGTCTTGTACGAGCGCGCGAGCAAGAGATCGAGCGCCTGAGCGCCGGCGACCAGCTCGGTCGGGACCTTCAGCGTACCGCCGGCATAGGCCTCGCGAACGGCATTGCGAAACAGGGTGCGGAACGGCTCGGGAGAGTGCCTTGACGGCGAAGAGGAAATCGATCTTGGGAACGCGCACCCAGCGGCGGCCATCGAGAGAGAAGCCGCCGCCGGGCAAAACACAGTGGATGTGGGGATGGAACACGAGGGTCTGACCCCAGGTGTGCAGAACGGTGAGGACGCCCATGCGCGCGCGAAGTCGCGAGGCGCCGAGGTCGAGCAAGGCCTGACCCGCGCAGCGAAGCAGAATCGCGTAGACGACCTCGGGCGCGTGCCGGGCCAGGACATTGAGGATCGCGGGGATGGTGAAGACGACGTGAAAGTACGGAACGTCGAGGACTTCGTCGCGTCGCGCGTCGAGCCAGCGCTCCCGCGCTTCCCCACCGCAACCCGGACAGTGTCGATCGCGGCAGGAGTTCCAGAAGATGTGCTCGAAGCCGCAGGAGTCGCAGCTGTCCCGATGACCGCCAAGGGCGGCCGAACGGCAGTCGGCCATGGCACGCATCACCTTGCGTTGGGCGGCGGTGACGGGATACTTCTCGATCAGTTCGCCGCCTTTGGCACGAGCAATGGCACCGAGTGAAGCCTCGGCGCCCATCGACGATCACTCGATCTTCGG
>JANMSC010000213.1:0-7376 GCA_031388885.1 Gemmatimonadales bacterium
GGAAAAGTTGATCCCGTTGCTGACGCGAACGCGGTCGCCGATGTCGTAAATGACGCCCGCGGGGACGAGGGTGTCCCAGAGGAACGGCATGATCGCTCGCCGTCGCTCTACCGCAGACTCGCGCCACCAGCAGGCCCGGAATGCCGCGGTATCTTCGATGCCGGCGTCCTTCGGGTTCGCCATAAGACTCGAGTCGGCGCCATTGAAGAGGTCCTCCGGCCGAACACCGTCGATCGTCACGAAGATCACGTGTTGCGCCTGGGCGGCGATCGGCGGGGCGAGAAGCACCAGCAGTGCAATAACACGCATCATCGAAACGCTCGTGATTGAGAGGGCATGAACCACTTTCACAGGAGCATGCATACGATGTACCGCGTTCGCCAGCAAGACCTGCCCTTCGTCGGCAGCTCGCACCAATTCGTCGGGGCCGAGAACGGCGACGTGCACCTGAGTCCGCGGTCCATTCAGGAAAACATCGACCTGATGGAGTCTTTCATGGCGCAATCGTGGTGACGGCTCGCACGGACCGGCCTGACATAGCGGGCGTCATCGCGCCGCCGCCGTTGATTTACGTCGGCGTCATGATCCTCGCCCTGCTGCTCCAGCGCCTGCATCCGATCGGGCTCCTGCCGTGGCGCTTCGTCGTTCCGGTCGGTGTCGCGACGCTGCTACTCGGGCTCATTGCTATCCCGGCCGTCCTTGCATTTCGGCGCGCCAAGACGCGTCCCGAGCCGTGGAAACCTACAACCGCACTCGTGACCAGCGGACCGTACCGCTTCACCCGCAATCCGATGTATGTCGGCTTCACGATGCTCTACGTCGGTGCGGCATGCTGGATCAACACGGCGTGGCCGGTGATCCTCCTGCCGCTGGCACTTGGGTTGATGCAGTACGGCGTCATTGCGCGCGAAGAGGTATATCTCGAACGGTTGTTCGGTGACGAGTACCGCGCCTATCGCAGCCGCGTGCGCCGCTGGCTCTGAGCCCAACCGTGAGCCGCCGACGCGTTGTCAGCACTCGCCGCCGCTCAGGAGTCGCAGCTGAACGGTCAGTCGACAATGGCCCTGACCACCGCGTCGGGGCAGTCCTCAACAATGCGCTCGAAGGCCGGCTCCCCTTGCGGGAAGCCGGCCTTCGAGCGCTACCTCGGAACGACGAGCCGAATTACGGATCCAGGCTCAGGCATTGAGTGAATTTCGGATTGTTCTGCTCGTCGAACGGCACCGGCAACACGTAGAAGTTGCCGAACGTTCCGCCCTTGTTGTTTCCGTTGACGATGTACGGCTTGGCGCCACCACCGGGAAAGACCGCGTCCTTGTCCCGGCTGTACTGGCGGACCAAGCGGCGCAGGTCACCGTGGCGAGAGTTGGTCAGGTAGTTCCAGAACGCCCGCTCCCGGAACAAGAGGTCCACCCGGCTTGACTCCGTCCCCGGATCGGTCAGCAACCCGAGCGGCGGGAACAGTTGCGTAAAGCCGACCGGCAACGCGGGCAGGGCCGTTGGGTAGAGCGAGGTGTTCGTCCGCATGGTGTTGAGGATCGTCAGCCACGACGCATCACCTGCCCGGAGCTTGAGTTCGGCCTCCATGAGCCGGGCCATCACACCCGTCGCAAGCGGGATGGGTGGGGTCTCCGACGCGTACTTCCCCTGATCGAACTGCGGCGTGCGCCGGTCGAATCCCACGTCATTGGACGGCACGCGATCGTAGGGGACCCGAGGATCTCGCGCGCCCCGGAAGTTCAGGCCGTTCGTGCCGTCGAGGTCTGCGACCGAGAACCGCTCGTTCTGGTTGATGAACGCGAAGACGGCGTTCTGCAGTCCTGCCGGTGCAAAGGCGCTCGAGATGTTATACGTAAACGACGTCGGGACGTTGGCCTCGGTCACGAGCGCCGCTGCGTCGTTGAACCGTCCGAGGTCGAGCAGGGCGCGGGCCTTGCCGACCCGGGCGAGCCGTAACGCAATGGCGTTGGACGAGGCGGTGGTCAGCGCAGAGTCGAAGAAGCTGACGGCACGCTCGAGCAGTTGCGTGGTGGTGAGGGGTTCGCCGAACTCGAGATCCTGGGGAGTGGTTGCTTGAGAAATCGGCACGCCGGAGCAGTAGTTCTCCCCGATGAACGTGTACATGTAGCCAGCCAGCGCGTTCACTTCCGCCCACCGAGCGTCGTCCCGGAAGGTCTCTGGCAGGGCCACTGCGATGGTGCTCGCGGCAAATTCTGCCGACCGGCGCGCCCGCTGGACACTGCGGAAAACGGCGGTCAACGTTGCGTTGCGGAGGTCGATGTTGCGGCTGTCGTACTCGATTCGGGTGGGGAACGTTTCGGAGTTGACGAGTTCATCAGCGAGCGATCCCGCCACGAGCAGGAGCCCTTCCTGTCCACCATTGTTGCCGGTGTAGGCGAGTCGAAAATCCGAGATGGTGCCGGCGTACAGCGTTCCGACTGCAAGGGGCGAGGCGAGGTCGCCCGGATTCACGATATCGGGATTTTCGACGGTCAGGATTTCGGTCGGCGAGCAAGCGCCCAGCACCACGGTCGCGAGCGCGAGGATCCGGAGACGCATGGTAGTCATAGTCAAGCTCCTCAGAAGCCGAGGTTCACGCGCAGTACATACGCGCGGACTGGGGGCTGGGTCAGGAAGTCCTGGACGCCGAAGTTGGCTTGTCCCGCGCTCTGGACCTCGGGGTCCACGCCGGTGTAATCGGTCCAGGTGCCAAGATTGCGACCAGCGAAGGTCACGGCGAGGCGGCTGCCCCCGAACGCAGTGGCGATCGATGCCGGCGCGTCCCAGGTGAGCGACACTTCGCGCAGCTTCACGAACCAACCCGGCTCAAGGAAACCGAAGTTCGAGAACTTCGCGTTGAACCGCCGGGCGATCACGCGTGCCTGCTGGTCGAGCGACGCGGTCGGATCATGGGCGGCGCGGCAGTTGTTGCCGGTCGCGGTGCACCGGAAGACCTCGGTGTTGTTGAACTGCTTGTGTCCCCCGCGATAGTCGAACTGGGTGCCCAGCCGGACTCGCCCGCCGGCGAGCGTGAACGTCGAGGTGAACGAGGCCTCCCGGGTTGGGATCGACGGACCGATGAAGGCGAACGAGTCCGCTACCGTGACCTCCGTCGGGGCGAGAAGGCCGTCCCCATTGGTGTCCTCGTAGGTATACGGCCGCTCCCAGAAACCGCCGAGCGCGTAGCCCGGAACGTGCCGCTGTGTCCCGAAGATGATATCCGGAATGCCTTCGCCCAACTTTACGAGGCGATTCTTGTTGCCCGAGGCTGACACACGCACGTCCCAGGTCAGCGCCCGCTTGGTCACCACTTGGGCGTTCACGCTCAACTCCACCCCTTCATTGGTCACAGAGCCGAGGTTCTCGAAGCGCGACGCCGACACGCCGAGCGACGGCGGTAAGACCCGAGCGATGAGCGCGTCGCGAGTTCGCTTGTTGTAATAGGTGGCTTCGAGCGAGATCCGATCATTCCACAGGTTCAGGTCGAAGCCCGCCTCGATCTCGCTCGACCGTTCCGGCTTCAGGCTATTGAGGCCGATGCCGCCGAACGTCACTGCCGACGCGGCCGTGTTGTCGATTGCCGCGGTCGCTGGCGAGAAGAAGAAGAGTGCGTCGTCGGCCCCCGGCTGCAGGCCGCTCGCGCCGTAGGCCGCACGCACGCGGAACAACGAAACAGCTCCCTTGGGGAACCACGCCTCATCACCCAACAGGTAGGAGACGCTCGCCTTGGGGAAGATGATCGCGTCGAAGTTGCTCCCGAATGCCGAATTGTCATCGGCCCGCAGGGCGCCGATCACGTAGAGCCGGTCGGCGATCGACAGCTGCTGCTCGACGTACCCCCCGAGGGTCACCGTCGTAGTGGTGGTCTGGGTGGCGGTCAGGATCGCGGCACCGTCGATATCGCTTGAGCCGAACGGCAAGCGCTGCCCATTGGCACCGTTAGCGAAGAAGACGTCCTTGAAGTATTGGATGCCGACTGATGTCTTGGCCGCCAGCCTGGGCTGGAGATTGTACGCGGCGGTTGCACCGGCGCTGACGGTGTAAGTCCGGAGCTGAACCCGGTTATCCGTCTTCGAGCCGAGCGGCGTGGTGCCGAATGCTGGTCCCTGCGACGTCGGGTCGAAGGCGATGTCGGTCCGGTTGCCGATGTCGTATCCAACTGAGGCCCGGGCGGTCAGGAACGGCAACGGATTGGCGTTCGCCTGAACCGAGCCCGTGAAGCGCTCGATGTTCTGGCTCCGGAGCAGCGAGAAAATCTCTCCCGGCTTGAAGAATCCCCAGCCACCGGACCCGGCGGTGTCCGCGGCCGAGCTGGAGCCGAAATATCCGGACGGCAGCATCCCAAGCACGTTGTTGTCGTTTTGCGGAAGCCTGACATCGCTCGTGACGTAGCCGACCGACACCTGCACGTCGGCGTTGGGGGCCACATTCGCGTCGATGTTGGCCCGGAGGTTCACCTTCTTGAGCGCGTTTGGACGCAGCACGGTCTCGGGGAGTTCGGTGACGTTCCGCGCGAGCTTGAGGCGATCCCCCTCCGGCCCGGGCAGTTGGAACGTCCCCTCTTCGCCCTCGTACTCGGCGGAAACGAAATAACGCGCGAGATTGGTGCCGCCACTGACGTTCGCTCCGTACTGCCGCCGCGCTCCGGTCCCGATCGGGGTCACTCCGGCGGTCTGCAACGGATTGAAGGTCGTCAACGAGTCGGTGGCGCAGAGCGCCCGGGCCGCATCGGCCAGCAGGCAGGTGCGGACGCTGCCGCCGGCCACGCCGCCGGTAAGCGTGCGTCCCTTGGCGCGATAGTTGTCCGGGTAGGTGTTCGGGTCGGTGAGCTGGCCCTGTTACAACCAGAAGTTCCATCGGGTCGCGCCGGCTGCGCCGCGCTTGGTCGTGATGCGGATCACGCCGTTGGCGGCAGCGGTGCCATAGAGCGTCGCGGCCGACGGACCCTTGATGATCTCGATGCTCTCGATATCCTCGGGGTTGATGTCGTTGAGGCGCGAAGGGGCCTGCCCGCCGGTGCCGATCGAGAGCGAAGCAACCCCACGCGTGGCTCCGACCCCGTCGATGTAAATGAGCGGCTCGTTGGACAGCGACACAGAGTTCGACCCGCGGATCCGGATCCGCGTACCGGTGCCCGTTGTGCCTGAGCTCTGCAGAATGTTGACCCCGGCCGTGCGTCCGGACAGCAAGTCCGCGAGGTCGGAGACCGGAGAATACGTTGTGATGGAGTCGGCCTTGATGGTGCCGACCACATGCCCGAGTTCAAGCCGCCGCTGGTCGCCGGTACTGGTGAATACGATGTCGTCGAGCGAATAGGGGACCGCGGTCATCTTGACGTCAGCCTGGGCAGTTGCTCCCGCCGAAACAGTCACCCGGATTCGGACGGCTCGGTAGCCCACTGCGACCACGCGAATTTCGTGTTGGCCGATCGGGACATTGCGGATCGTGAATCGACCCTCCCCACGGGTCACAGCGGCCAGCTGGCTACCAATCAGCTGGACGTTCGCCCCGGAAATAGGGTCGTTTGAGGTCGTTTCGGTCACCTGACCAGCGACGGTGCCAGTCGATTGGGCAGCCACGGACGGGGCTCCCACACCGATTGCTAGTGCCGCGGCACCAAGCCGCAGCAGGCCTGAACGAACGGAAGTCATCGGCACGCCTCCCCCGCTGGTGGACGCCCCGAGCCGCCGCGACGGCGGCACCGCAAGCAGCGATCCCCGTCCCGGGATTCCGGGGTCGGGTGCATGGCTCGCGACTCGAATCGCCCAAATGAAATGGAGTAGCGCCGTCCGGGAGTGTCGGGGACCAACACGTTGGCGACCCGCACAAGGACGGCAGGTAAAGAATGCGTAAATTATCGAGATTGAGCAAGTACGTATCTTTCCGGATGCCTCGACTACCACGGCGAGCTGCCGTACCGTACGTGCTGACATCGGTCCTCGTGTTCTCGGCGTCGGGCCTCCGCGCACAAGACCCGCGCCCGCCGCGCGGCGACTCAGCGCTCATCGGACGCATCCTCCTCGCCGAGGACCGCCGCGACGCAGCCGACCAGTCACTGGTGGCCGGTGGGCGACACGCCGACTCGCGCATCCAGGTGCTCGCTCGCCGGGCGATCGCTCGCATTCGTGACTCGGCATTTGCGGCGCGCGATTCCATGCCTCCGCACACCCCGCCCACCGTGTGGCCGGAGCCTGCCTGGCGGCTGCGATATCGTGCGCTGATGGCGCGTCGTGACGATTGCGGCGCCATGCGGTCGGCGACGGCCGACGAGAGCTGGCCGGTGCGGCTGCGCGCCCTCGACCTCGTGCGTGCATCCTGCAGTGCCGACGATTCGCTGGCCGCGACACTCCGCGCGTGGATCGACGCACTCCCCCGCGACGTGTCACGGCGTGCGGGCGGCGCGGTGTCGTGGCACGCCGCTGCGCACGCCATCGTGGCGCTCAGCCGCCTCCGACCCGCAGAGGCTTCGGCGCGCCTCTCCGGTCTTGCCACGCATCGCCAGTGGCAGCTCCGTTTGTACGCCGCGCGCGCCGCCGCGGTCGTGGCCGACTCGTCAATGCTTCGCAAGCTCGCCCGGGATTCCAATGGCAATGTGCGTGAAGCCGCCATCGATGCGCTTGCGCCGCTTACGAAACACACCGATGACTCGCTGTTCATCGCGGCCCTGCGCGCGCCGGATGCACACGTTGTTCGAGCGGCGGCTATCGCGCTGACCGGTTCGCCCAACGCGGAGGCGCGAGTCGTAGCGAACGCGACGTTCGACCGCTGGGTGCGTCGCGGAAGTGCGTCGGAGCGCGACGTGCGAGTGGCGCTGCTTGCCGCGGCGGGGCGACCGGCCACCGACGATCGGCTGCCAACGGTGCATGCGGCGCTTCCGCGTGCCGCGGTTGCACTGGCACTCGGCGCCGACGTCCGGCTTCGGGTCACCATGGCACGACAGTCGGGTGGCGGGACTTTCGTGGTGCGGCTGCGTGGTGATGTGGCGCCGATGATGGCCGCTCGAATTCTCGAGCTGGCGCAGGCAGGCTATTACGATGGCCTGACCTGGCACCGGGTGGAGCACGACTTCGTGATTCAGGGCGGCAGTCGCGGTGACAACGAGTATGTCGGGAGTAACGCATACTTCCGCGACGAGCTCGGTGCAGTGCCACATGTGCGCGGCACGGTCGGCATGAGCACGCGCGGGCACGACACCGGTGACGCGCAGTGGTTCGTCAATCTTCGTGACAACTTCCGCCTGGGCCGTGACTACACCGTGTTCGCCGAGGTCGTGGAAGGCATGGATGTGGTCGATGGGGTACTCGAGGGCGACGTGAACGCGTCTATTGCTCGGATCAAACGGTGAAGTGTGTCCCGCATTCCCCAACACCCCCAGT
>JANMSC010000216.1:0-26386 GCA_031388885.1 Gemmatimonadales bacterium
CGCTCGGATTTCCGCAGACAATGGGCGCCCTCGAAATGGGGCGCTCGTTCGTTGTCACAGGTGCTGGCGTGCTACCGGATCATCACCCCGATCACCACCCCGCGCACCAGCTCGACCGTCACGCGTCCGCGCGGTGTGTCGTAAGTGCGCACCGACACCGTCAATGACCCTTCAGGGCGCTCGTCGGCGCGCGCGGCGGGGCCAAGGAGGCGTTCGACATCGGCGAGCAGCATGCCGAGTCGGACCTCGCCGCCGGTCGTGGCAGGTGGGCTCGCAACACTCGCACTGCCAAAGTCGAGATACTCAGCCAGCGCCGCACGAACCGCATCGGGCGTCGTGACCCGCGACGGCATCGGCTTGGCATAGCGAATGTTGAAGCGGCTGCCGCCGTCGAGCCGTTGCTGCCGGACGTTCTGCTTCTTCTGCTCGCTCGCCATCGACGCCGTCGCTTCATTGCGCCGGTCTTCCCGCTCACGGGCCTGCTTCAGTTCGTCCCGTTCACGCTCAAGCGTCTTGCGGTGGCGCATGTCGGTCTCGACTTTGATCAGCCTGTTGAGTTCCGCCTCCCGCTTGGTCGGCCGGATCGATGGTACGCTCACACCGGTCCCGTCATCGTCACCAACGGTACCGAAGCCGCCACCGGCAAGCTGGAACTCGATCAGGTCGTCCTTCAGCTTGACCTTGGTCACCATCACTCGCTGCCCGACGCGAATCGCGACGCCGAAGTCCTTGATGCGCTTCGAGTACTCGGCGAAGTGCATCGATTGCGCCGTGCCTGGTCGGAGGTCCACGCCCCGGGCGGTGGCGGGCAGGTCCATCCGGACCACCACAAACTTTCCTTCGAACTGCTCCTTTAGCACGTCCTCCCCTTGGGCGAGGGCTGCGGCTGGGAGGACGATGCATGAAGCCGCAAGGAAGGCGGTGCGAATCGTGGTCACGATCGGAGTCTCCGTGGCAGGTGGTGGGTCGGCCTGACCCCGCAGGCAATATCATACCCTTGCCGGCCGGCGTCACCGGCAATGCCTTGAAGCGCCGACGAAGTCGTCCCGATCCCGGAGATCCCATGCCGCGTCCGCTCCGCCAGTGGTTCCTGTTGTCGTTGCTCGTGCTCATCGCGGCCTGCGACGGCACTCCGGACAACGTCGTCCTCGAAGAGCCGCCGTCGGTGATCAACGCCGATTCGTTGCGGCGCCACATCGAGGTGCTGGCGCATGATTCGATGGAGGGGAGGGGCCCTGGGACCCCGGCCGAAGAAAAGGTTGTCCGGTACCTCACGGCCGAGTTCCAGAAGCTCGGCCTCGAACCCGGGAACCCTGACGGCACGTGGACGCAGTCGGTCGCCTTGCTTGGCTTCACGGCAGATCCGACGGCCGAGTTCAGGGTGGGCAAGCGCCGCATTCCGCTTGCGTTCCGAACGGATTACGTGGCGGTGTCGCGACGCGAGGTTCCACTGGTCGAATCGATCGCGTCGGACATGGTGTTTGTCGGGTATGGCGTCAACGCGCCCGAGTTTGACTGGGACGACTACAAGGGAATGGATCTCAAAGGGAAGACCCTTGTCATCCTGGTGAACGACCCCGCAGTGGCCGACGCACGGGATTCCACGGTCCTTGACACGGCGAAGTTTCGTGGCCGCGCGATGACCTACTACGGGCGGTGGACCTACAAATACGAAGAGGCGTCACGTCGCGGCGCCGCAGCGGCGATCATCGTGCACCAGACCGGTCCTGCGGGGTATCCGTGGGAGGTCGTCGCCGGGAGCTGGGGCGGCGAGAACATGGACGTCCGTCACCTCGACAAGAACAAGGATCGCGTGGCGGTCGAGGCGTGGATCACCGAAGCGAAGGCGCGGCAACTCTTCGCGGCCGCCGGGCAGGACTTCGACGTCCTGGCGCGCGCGGCGCGCAAGCCCGAATTCGGGCCAGTCGCATTGAACGCCACCGCAACGTTTCGAATCAAGAACGCGATCCGAACCGTCGACACGCGCAATGTGATCGCCCGCTTGTCCGGTGCTGACGGTGACTTGCGCGACGAGTACGTCATTTACACGGCGCACTGGGACCACCTGGGGATCGGTCAACCGGTTGCAGGCGACTCGATCTTCAACGGCGCGCTCGACAACGCCACGGGCACGGCGGCGCTGATCGAATTGGCACGCGCCTACAAGGCCCTCGAAGACCCGGTCAAGCGCACCGTCCTGTTCCTCGCCGTGACCGCTGAGGAAAAGGGACTGCTGGGTGCCAGGTACTATGCGGGCAGCCCGCTCTACCCGTTGCAGAAGACGCTTGCCAACTTCAACATTGATGGGCTGAACCAATGGGGCCCGACCACCGACGTCGTGGTGGTTGGCATCGGGAACACCACCCTCGAGGATGTCCTGGGTGTGGTCGCGGGCGGGCGCCAACGCACGCTCTCCCCCGAACCCGAGCCCGAGAAGGGCTTCTATTATCGATCAGATCACTTCGAGTTTGCCAAGCAGGGCGTGCCCGCGCTCTACCTCGAGAGCGGAACGGAATACATCGGTCAACCGGCAGACTACGGCAAGCGGCGTCGCGACGAATACAACGAGAACGACTATCACAAGCCATCGGATGAGGTCAAGCCGACATGGGACCTGCGTGGTGCAGTCGCGGACCTCGACATGCTCTTCGA
This sequence comes from Gemmatimonadales bacterium, assembly GCA_031388885.1. GTDB lineage: Bacteria > Gemmatimonadota > Gemmatimonadetes > Gemmatimonadales > GWC2-71-9 > Palsa-1233. Next base: position 2,653 of record JANMSC010000216.1, read on the forward strand.
GGCCGGGCGACGCGTGGCGAACGATTCGATCTGGCCGACCTGGAAGATGGGCACCGAGTTCAAGGCGATTCGTGAACGATCGCTGGCGCCAAAGCCGTAACCCGTCGCTGCGAATCGACGCGACCGGTTGTCGGCTGTTAGCCATTGGCCGTTGCAGTCGTGAAAGACAGCCTCTTGACGCAATCGATGGCCGTCGGTCCTTCCGGCTAATGGCTAACGGCTAACGGCCCTAGACCCACCGCGCTCACCGAAACAACGACCGCTGCACCGGTCCATACACCGCCACCGCGGCCATCGGACCATCTTGCGTCGCCGCCACGAGCTCGCCTGAAAACCCACGCGCGGCGAGGGTTGCCCCGATGGCGCTGATCGCCGCATCGGGGTGGTTGCATCGTTGACTCAGGTGCGCCAGCACCACGGTGCGCAATGCGTCGTGATGCAGCTCATCGAGCAAGCTTGATGCGTCGCGGTTGGAGAGGTGTCCGGTTGGTCCGGCAATCCGCTGCTGCACCACGATCGGATAGCCGCTGGTGCGCAGGAGTGCGTCGTCGTGGTTGGCCTCGAGCACGAGGCAGTGGCGCTCACGCAGGAACCAGCGCACAGCCTGCGTCGGCCGACCGAGGTCATACGCCACGCCGATCGACGTGCCATCGGCCATTGTCACGGCGAGGGCAACGGGTTCGGCGGCGTCGTGCGACGTCGGGCACGCGGTGACGGTGAACGCCCCCACTTCGCCAGCCCCGCGGGTGCCAACCGGGAGGTAGTCGCACGGATCGCCACCCCGCGCGAGCGCGCGAAACGTGCCGAGCGAGGCGATCACGGGAACCGCATGGCGGCGGGCGATGCGGGTCGCGCCGCACGCATGGTCGCCGTGCTCGTGGGTCAGTGCGACGCCCACCAGCGCACTCGGAGCGAGTCCTGCGGCTTCGAGCCGTCGCTCGAGTTCGCGGCACGAGAATCCGGCGTCGATCAGCAGGACCTGTCCGTCGTGGACCAGCGCGAACGCGTTGCCCTTGGAGCCTGATCCGAGGACCACAAGCGCGACCGCCGAGCTCACGTCGTCGCCAGCCGCCGGTGCATCGCCCGAAGCGCCGCTTCCATCGCAGCATCCACGGGGACGTCACGTCGCGGCAGGACCCGCTTCGCGACCGCCACAAAGGCATCGGCGTCCAGCCGGGCCGGGCCCCGGCCGCCCCACGCAAACGGTGGGACGTACTTGGGCGCTCGGACCTCGTCGAACAGGTTGGCGCCTGCTCCCACCACGCTTCCGGTGGACAAGAGCGTGCCGATCGCGGTCTTGACATGATCGCCGATCAGTGCGCCCAGGTTGTGACGATCGGTCTCGATCCGCTCGGTGCCGATATCGAGGCGCACCGTCCCGTACGTGTTCTTGAGATTCGACGTGATCGTGCCGGCGCCAAGGTTGACCCAGGCGCCGACCACCGAGTGGCCGACGAATCCGTCGTGGCTCTTGTTGGTCCAACCGGTGAAGACGCTGGTGCTGATTTCGCCGTGCAATCGACAGTGCGGCCCCGCGCTGACATGCCGCATTGCTCCACCGAGGAGCAGCGTTCCGGCGTGCGCCCAGAACGGTCCCTCGAGTCGCGTGCCGCTGCGCACCTGCACGCCACGCTCGAGCACGATCGCGCCCTTGCGCACGTCAAGCACCACGCCCGGTTCAAGCGCCGCGCCGCGGAGTGCGACCGCGCCCGGATTGCCGAGCACGATCGTGCCGTCAGGGATCGGATCGGTGCCGCCCTCGAGTCCCGCGAGTGTGTCGGTGAAGAGGAACAGTTCGAGTGCGGTGACGAGGTCCGCAGCACTCCGAAGCGCACGGCCTTCGATCACGATCCCGTTGCCACTCTCGAATGGGCCTTTCCACGTCTCACCAGCATCGAGCCGCCAGGCCACCGCGCGGCGGTCGTGCAGCAACCGTTTGGCATCACCGATCGGACGGAGCGGCAGATTCGGCGCGAACAGGGCGTCCACGACCCACGCCGCTCCGGTCACATCCTGCGCGCGGACGACCTTCGGCGAGTTGGCCGTATGCCGGGCGGTCGCGTGGGCCGCGATGACACCCGCCGTGGCGGTGCCGAGCGCGCGTTCCCACCGCTCGCGCAGGCGCCACGCCCCGGCACGTAGCTCGCACAGCGGGGCCGTGCCCGCGAACGGCGCCCATTCGATGCCGGGCACGTCAGGTTCGAGCAGATACAGCGCGGTCATGTCACTCCAGGTTCCGCACATCGGTGGGGATCACATCGAGGGTCGCCTTCAGCCCGGCTGCGCGCGACCGGTCGAGTACCAGCGTGCGATGGTTGGCATGCACGACCACCAGGTCGTGCACGCCACTCAGCACCATTGGTGCTCCGTCGTTCCACACGATGCAATCGCTGCAATCGACCAACGTGACCGCGCCATGCACCACGTTGCCCCGGCGATCGCGTGGACGCACTCGCGCCAGCGCTTCCCACGTACCGATATCATCCCACGCAAAGTTGCCCTCGACCACGGCGACGGCGCCGCTGCGTTCGAAGAGGCCGACGTCGATCGACACGTCGTGCACTGCCGCGAAAAAGCCAGCCACGTCGCCAGCGTCGAGCAATGCGAGGTGGGGTGCAATCTCCGGCGTGTGCGCGGTCACCTCGCGGCGCAGGTCGCCCGCCCGCCACGCGAACAGGCCACTATTCCAGAGCGCCCCGTCTGCCATGAGGTCGAGGGCCCGACTCGCGTCGGGTTTCTCGACGAACCGCTCCACCACCCGGGCGGCGGTGTCGAGGCGACCGCCGGGGACGATGTAGCCGAATCCGGTTTCGGGGCGCGACGGCACGATGCCGACCGTCACAAGGCGTTCATGCTTGCGTGCGGTGTCGAGTGCCGTCGCGGCGCACGCGACGAACGCCGCCGCGTCACGCACCGTCCAGTCGGCGTGCATCGACACGACCTCCGCCCCAGGATCGCGGCGAGCGGCTTCGAGGGTAGCCCAGACCAGAGCCGGGCCAGTCGACGCCGCTCGCGGTTCAATCAGGTAGTTCGCCGCCGGGACCGGCAAGCGTTGGGCGAGGCGACCCGCGAGCGCCTGCCCGGTGACCACAAGGATGCGCTCTGGCGGGATGAAACCGGCGAGCCGATCGACGGCCTCCTCGGCACTCGATCGCGGGCCGGCCAGCGGCAACAACTGTTTCGGATGGGCTGGCGACGAAAGCGGCCAGAAACGCGTGCCCGACCCACCGGCGAGGAGGACTGCCCACTGCATCGGGGGCTCCGTCAGACCAGCGCGGTGAGCGCAGGCGAGTGGCGACGCAGTTCGTACAACAGGCGGCCGAGGTCGGCGTCAGGTGATGCAAGCACCAGCAGTGTGGCGCTCGACGGGAGGCGAACCAGCACCGACGTTCCGCCGGGTGACGCGACCACGATCTCGCTGGGAACACCCTGGTCGGTGGTCGCGGCGAGCGCCGCGACCGCGCGTTGCGCGCCAACCGTGTGGGCGGCAGCCGCATCGGGGTCAAGCCCGCTCGGGAGCGCCGCCTCGATCACCAACCCCTCGTCGCTCACTACCACCGCTCCGAGTACGTCGGGACGCTCGGCAAGGGCCGCGAGGACCGATCGCAGTGGTTGCATCCGGGGTGGCTCCATGGGGTTGTGTGACGCGCCAACCTAGGCCTGCCTCGGCGCCGAAGTCAAGCAATGACCGCGGGTTGCCGCGCTTCGCGGAGCGGTCTAACCTTCCCGGCATGAATCTCCGTCACGCCGTACTCGTCGCACTGGTCGCCACCGCCGCCTGTGCCGACGATCAGCTTCCGCTGGCTTCGATCGACAACGTGGTCGATACCGTCACGCTGGGTGCTCTCGTGGGCGCCGACATTTCGATCCCGTCTGCCTACTCGATTCCGGATGCGCGCGCCATTCGGACCGACCAGAGCGCCGGATTCGACTTCGCCTACGCGACCTCGGGTTCGCGCCGCATGCTCATCCCGCTCGCGGCCCTTGGCCTGAGCAGCGGTGGCACGAGTCCGGGGCTGCAGCGCAGCACCGAAACGTTCGACAACCTCAAGAGCGCGCCCAGTAACGGGTACATCAGCACCGACACCCTCGATGTCGCCATCGGCGACGTGATTGCTGCCCGGTCACGCATCGTTCCGTCATGCTTTCTTGGCGTGCCGCAGTACGCCAAGCTCCGCGTGCTCGACGTCGACGATGTGCGACACACGGTGCGCCTGCAAATCCTTGCCAACACCAATTGCGGTTATCGCAGCCTTGAGCCGGGTGTGCCAACGTCGTGAGCCAATGATCGATCTGCGTCTCCTTCGCCGCGACCCTGCCGGCGCGCGGGCTGCGCTCGCGCGCCGGCTCGACGATGGGGCCCTGGCGCAACTCGATCGCGTGGTGGCCCTCGACGGGCGACGCCGGGCGCTCGTCACACGGGTCGAGTCGCTGCAGGCTGAACGCAATACCCAGAACGCCGACGTCGCCCAACGCAAGCGGCACGGCGAACCGGTCGACGGGTTGCTCGAGACGCTGAAAGCGTCCGGAGATCAGGTACGCACCCTCGAGGCCGATTTGCGCGACATTGACGCGTTGCTCGACGGCCACTTGCTCGTGATCCCCAACTTCGTGCTCGACGCCGTTCCCGATGGCGGTGTCGAGAGCAATCGGGTCGTGCGCAGTTGGGGCGAACCGCGAGTGTTCGATTTCGAACCGCGCCCGCATTGGGAGATTGGTACGGCGCTCGGCCTGTTCGATCTGCCGCGCGGAGCCAAGCTCACGGGAACCGGGTTTCCGCTGTTCACCGGGATGGGCGCGCGTCTGGTGCGAGCGCTCGCCAACTTCATGCTCGACCTGCACACGCGTGAGCACGGTTATACCGAGGTGCAGCCGCCCTATCTGGTGAACCGGGCGTCGCTCGCGGGTACCGGCCAGCTGCCGAAATTCGAAGCGGACCTGTATCACACCGCCGGCGATGACTACTTCCTGATTCCGACGTCGGAGGTGCCGATCACGAACATTCATCGTGATGAAATTCTCGACGCCAGTGACCTCCCGGTGACGATGGTCGCGTATACGCCGTGCTTCCGGCGCGAAGCCGGGGCGCATGGCCGGGACACGCGCGGGCTCATCCGGGTGCATCAGTTCGACAAGGTCGAACTCGTGCGGATTGTTCGACCGGAAGCGAGCGCCCGCGAGCACGACCTGATCACCTCGCATGCCGAGATCGTGCTGCAGCGCCTCGGGCTGCCGTATCGTGCGCTGGCGCTCGCGGCAGGCGACACCGGGTTCGCCAGCGCCTGCACGGTGGACCTCGAGGTGTGGGCTGGTGGCGTCGGCGCGTGGCTCGAGGTGTCGAGCGCGAGCACGTTCACCGACTTTCAGGCGCGCCGCGCGATGATCCGGTATCGGCCATCGCCGGGGGCGAAACCCGAGTTTGTGCACACGCTGAACGCATCCGGCGTGGCGTTTCCGCGCACCATCGTGGCGCTGCTCGAGAACGGACAGCAGGCCGATGGTTCCGTGGTCCTCCCCGACACTCTGGTCCCCTATGCCGGGACCGATCGCCTCGTCCCGCGGACGTAGCGAGCGGATCCGCCGCCTCGCCCCGGGCGCGGCGGTGCTGCTCGTGGCGCTGCTTGCCGGGCTCAGCGTGGGCTCCAGCATGATCATGGTGCGCCACTTTCAGCACGAGGCGGCGACATCATCGCGTCTCTACGCCGCGGTGTCGGAGGGATTGACCGATCCGGATCCCGGCGCCGAGACGTCTGCCTTGCTCGAGCTCGGCAAGCAGGTGATCAGCCTCGGCATTCCGCTCATCGTCACCGACGCATCGGGCAAGGTGACCGAGCGGGCGAACCTTCCCTTCAATGCGGCGATCGATGATCCCCGGGTGCGGGCGTACGTCACAGTGCTCGATGACATCAACACGCCGATCGCGAATGCAGTGACCGGCAACACGCTGCACTACGGTTCCGTGCCTGCCACGCGCCTGCTGTTCTCGCTCGGTGCGCTGCAAGCCCTCACCCTGGTGGTGATGGTCGGCGTCGGGATCGTGGCCTATCGCAATGCGACGAGTGCCCAGCGCGATCGACTCTGGGTGGCGATGGCACGGGAGGCGGCACACCAGATGGGCACGCCACTGACGTCGCTTGCTGGCTGGATCGAGCAGCTGCGCGGCGGTGGGGTGCCACCAGAGCGCGTGGCGGACCAGCTCGATGCCGACGCCGAACGACTCCAGCGCGTCGCTCAACGGTTCGAGCGGATCGGCAACCCGGCACGACGGGATCCGGTGGGATTGGGCGCGATCGCTGAGCGCGTCGCGGGCTATTATCGCTCGCGACTGCCAACGCGGGCCAATCCGATCTCGCTCACCGTTCGCGCGCCCAGTTCCGGTCCCGTGATCCTCGGTGACCCCGTACTGCTCGAATGGGCGCTTGAGACGATGGTCAAGAACGCCATCGACGCGTTGCAGGGGCGGGGCGGCGCGATCACCCTCGCGGTGGACGTTGTTGGCGAGACGGCCATGTTGCGCGTGATCGACGACGGACCGGGCGTACCTCGAGAGCTTCGGCGCACGCTGTTCGAGCCGGGTATTACAACCAAGCGCGGTGGCTGGGGCATCGGCCTCGCACTCGCTCGACGTGTCGTTGAGGATGCGCACGAAGGCGTCCTTACACTTGAACCCACCGACATGGGAACCAGCTTCCTGATGCGCTTTCCGCTGGCAGCGGCCACCGCATGACCACGACGCGTGATCTGTTGCGCGGCCTGAATTCGGCGCAGCGCGAGGCGGCCGAGCATGTCTATGGCCCGATTCTCGTGCTTGCCGGGGCGGGATCGGGAAAGACCCGCGTGCTCACCTCGCGAATCGCGCACCTGATCGACGCCCACGGGGTACCGCCCGCGCGAATCTTCGCCGCAACCTTTACCAACAAGGCCGCAGGCGAAATGAAGACCCGGATCGGTGACCTGCTCGAGCGTGATCCCGCGGGCCTCTGGATCGGGACCTTCCACTCGCTGTCTGGTCGTTTGCTTCGCCGCGAAGCGGAGCGGATCGGTTTCTCGCGGCAGTTCACGATTTACGATCAGGACGACCAGCTCTCGTTGATCCGGCGGCTGCTCGATGAACGCAACCACCCGGCGAAGCTGTATCCGCCAAAGCTGGTCCAGAACCTGATCTCGTCCGCCAAGAATCGGATGCAGTCCGCCCAGGACCTCGAGCGGAGTGCACCGCATGATCCTGCGATCCGCGTCGCCGCCGATGTCTATGTCGCAATGCAGCAGGCACTTCATACTGCCAATGCGATGGATTTCGACGACCTGATGCTCCATCCGTTGGCACTGTTCCGTGAGCATCCCGACGTGCTCGCACGGTGGCAGCGTCGATTCGACTTCATTCTGGTTGACGAGTTCCAGGACACCAACAAGGCGCAGTACGAGTTGATCCGGTACCTCGGTGGTGGCCACTCGAACGTCTTTGCCGTGGGGGACGACGACCAGAGTGTCTACGGTTGGCGCGGGGCCGATGTCGGCAACATGAAGTCGCTCCAGCAGGACTTCGGCACAGCGCGACTCGTCAAGTTGGAGGAGAATTACCGTTCGACACGACCGATCCTGGATGGCGCGAATGCCGTGATCTCGCGCAACACGGCCCGGCTGGGCAAGACGCTGCACACCCGGCGCCCCGGTGGCGACGCGATCATTGTGCTGGCTGCGGCCGATGAACGTGACGAAGCCGAGTGGGTCGCGCGCGAGCTCCAGCGCCGTTATCGCGGTGCCATGGCGTACACCGAGGCGGCAATCCTCTACCGTACCAATGCGCAGTCGCGCGCGCTCGAGGAGGCGCTGCGTCGCTCGGGTGTCCCGTATCGCATTGTTGGCGCGATGTCGTTCTACGACCGTCGCGAGGTGAAAGACCTGCTGGCGTATCTCCGGCTGGTGGCGAATCCGGCCGATGACGAAGCGTTCCTCAGGGCGGTCGCGGTCCCGCGCCGGGGGATCGGCGACGCCTCGCTCGCGGTGCTGTCGGAGCAGGCGCGCCAGTGGGGCATGGCACTGCTCGCCGCCGCTGCGCGCGCCGAGGGCATTCCCGGCTTGCGCCCCAATCTCAAGGCCGCGTTCAGCACGTTTGCTGGGGTGATCGCAAGCACCGGGCATCGCGTGGGCGACGCGATGCCGGTCGTTGTGATGGAAGAAGTGGTGCGCGCACTCGACTATGAGAACGTGCTGCTCGCCGAGGGCGTCGAGGGGGCCGACCGCTGGGACAACGTCCGCGAGTTGATTGCCAGTGCAGCGGAATGGTCGGAAGTCGTCAGCGACGACCCCGAGCCGGGCACGCCGCTGCAGCGATTCCTCGCCGAAGCGACACTGCTCTCCGCGGTCGACACGAGCGAAGGCCAGGAAGACGGCGTCACATTGATGACACTGCATACCGCCAAGGGACTTGAATGGCCGGTGGTCGTGATCACCGGCGTCGAGGACGGGCTCTTCCCGATGTCCCGCGCACTCGAGACGCCCGACGGGCTCGAAGAGGAACGACGACTCTGCTACGTCGGCATCACACGCGCGCGCGACACGCTGATGCTCACGTGGGCGCGCGCCCGGCGGCGTGGCGGCGAGCTGCGTCCGGGCATGCCGTCGCGCTTCCTGCGCGAGCTGCCGCTGGAGCTGCTCGACGAGCGGCGAACGTCATTCGGCGTGACCGGGCTCGGCAGCAGTGGCGGATGGAACAGCGGCTGGAGCCGGGGTGGGGGAAGCAGGGTCGGCGCGTTCGTTCGTGCCGCACCAGCCGGGTCGCCGTCCGGCGCATCGCGTCCGTTCGTCGACGCGATTGCGCCCGAACTCTCCGCTGGCGTCGAGGATCAGGACGCGCCGCGGTATGTGAAGGGTGAACGCGTGCGTCACCGTCGGTTTGGGTCGGGCGCAATTCTTGGCCTTGGCGGGACGGGCAAGGATCTCAAGGTGTCCGTCGCCTTCGATGATCCAGACGTCGGGACGAAGCAGCTCCTGGTGGCCGTTGCAGGACTTGAACGCGAATGGGAGAGTGCATGAAGATTGGTGCCGATGATGTGCGACACGTCGCGCGCCTCGCAGAACTTGCGGTCGCCGACGCCGACGTGCCAGTGCTGGCGCGCGAACTCGAAGCGATCGTGGGGCTCGTCGAACAGCTGAATGAGGTGTCGGTACCGGCGGGACTCCCGCCGGTCATCATGGGGCCCGCGGCCGTACCGTTGCGCGCCGACGACGTCGCGCCGATTCCCATGACGCGCCGCGCCGCGGACCTCGCGCCCGCATTCGAGCAGGGGTTTTTTGTCGTGCCGAAACTCGGCGGGCTGGCCGAGGAATGAGCGCCATGTCACTCGCGGCCGACACCGGACGTCGACTCGCAGCGACTGCCGCGCTCAATGCGACGCTCCACTGGTCGCAGGACGTGCTTGATCGTGCGGCTGCAGTACTCGACGGCGCGCCGCCGGGGCCGTTGAGCGGAATCGCGGTTGCGGTGAAGGACAACATCGTCACTACCGACCAACCGACCACCTGCGCGTCACGCATCCTCGACGGTTACGTCTCACCCTACGAGGCCACGGCGATCACCCGCCTGCGGGCAGCGGGCGCCCTCGTGGCGTGCAAGAGCAATCTCGATGAGTTTGCCATGGGGTCATCAACCGAGCACTCGGCGTTTGGGCGGGTCAGGCACCCGCTCGATCCGGACCGTGTCCCGGGCGGGTCGAGCGGGGGCTCCGCGGCATTGGTCGCGGCGGGCGTGACGGTTGCGGCGCTCGGGTCGGAGACCGGTGGGTCGGTGCGCCAACCTGCCGCCTTCTGCGGCATCGTCGGGGTCAAGCCGAGTTACGGACGGGTGAGCCGATTTGGCCTCGTCGCGTTCGGCTCGTCGCTCGACTGCATCTCGGTATTCGGCCGTACCGTCGACGACGCGGCGCGTGTGCTCGCAGCAATCTCCGGTGTCGATCCGCGCGATCCAACCACCGATCCGAGCCCGGCGATGACCTTGGCGGCACCGCGCGCCGACCTGCGCGGCACCGTTATCGGTCTTCCCATGGAGTATTTCCCAGCCAATCTCCACCCGGGTGTGCGCGCCGCCTGTGATCGCACCATTGCGATCCTGCGCGATCTCGGTGCCGAGGTCCGCGACGTGTCGCTGCCGCACACCCGGTGGGCGGTTCCCACGTACTACATCGTCAATCCGGCGGAAGCCGCCGCCAACCTTGCCCGGTACGACGGCGTGCGCTACGGCAATCGCCGGATCGGGCCGGAGGGCGATGTGCGTGCGCTGTATCGTGCAACGCGCGGCGAGGGATTCGGTCCCGAAGTACGGCGCCGCATCCTTGTCGGGACGTTTGTGTTGAGCGCCGGCTACGCCGACCAGTACTACAACCGCGCGCAGGCGGTTCGCCGGTTGATCATCGATGATTTCCGTGCCGTGTTCGACGCGGGCGTGGACTTCCTGTTCACGCCGACCACACCAACACCCGCGTTTCGCGCCGGCGAAAAGACCGCCGATCCGGTCGAGATGTACCTCGCCGACATCTTCGTCTGTCCGGCGTCGCTCGCCGGCATCCCGGCGATGTCGATTCCAGTCGGGCGCGACGGCGGCCTCCCGCTCGGCGGGCAACTCATGGCCCCGGATGGTAACGACAGCGCCATGCTCGCGGTGGGCGCGGTTATCGAACGCGCCGTCGATCCGATCGCGGAGGTGCGCTGATGACGTGGGAAACGGTGATCGGACTCGAGATGCATGTGCAGCTCGGCACGCGCAGCAAGATGTTTTGCGGCTGCGCCACGACCTACGGCGATGTGCCCAACACCAACGTCTGTCCGGTGTGCCTCGGCCTGCCGGGCACGTTGCCTGCACCGAACGCCGAGGCGATCCGGCTCGGGACCCGCGGTGCACTGGCGCTCGGGTGCACGGTGCATCCGGTGAGTGTCTTCGCGCGGAAAAATTACTTCTACCCCGACCTGCCCAAGGGCTACCAGATTTCGCAGTTCGACCAGCCGCTCGCGACCGGCGGCGCGATCGACATCGTTTCGCCGGACCGGGGTGCGATCACCGTAAGCATTACCCGACTGCATCTCGAGGAGGATGCTGGCAAGTCGTTGCACGATCGCATTCCGGGGCTGACTGCGATTGACCTCAACCGGTCCGGTACACCCCTTGCCGAGATCGTCAGCGGACCCGACATGCGTTCGCCGGCGGAGGCGAGGGTCTATCTGGTGGCGCTGCGACAGCTGCTCGTCTATGCGGGCGTGTCGGAATGCTCGATGGAGAGGGGCTCGCTGCGCGTCGACGCGAACCTTTCGGTGCGCCGATCAGGCGACCCGCTCGGTACCAAGACCGAGGTCAAGAACATGAACTCCTTCGCGAATGTCGAACGCGCGCTCGAGGCCGAGCGCCGGCGCCAGATCGCGCTGATCGAGTCGGGCGGGCAGGTGACGCAGGTCACGCTGACATTCAACGCCGCCACGGGCGACGTCAAGCCGTTGCGGTCGAAAGAAGACTCGCACGACTACCGGTACTTTCCTGATCCCGACCTGCCGCCGCTGGTACTCGATGTCGCGTGGATTGATGCGCAGCGTGATACGCTGCCTGAGCTTCCGGCGGCGCGTCGGTCGCGGTACGAGACAACGCTCGCCCTGAGTGACTACGACGCCCGCGTGCTCACGCAGGAGCCTGCGATCGCTGACTATTACGAGTCGGTCGTGACCGCCGGCGTCGACCCCAAAACGGCGGCCAACTGGGTGTTGGGAGAGGGGCTGGGAGGGTGGAATGACACTGGAGTGTTCGCGGTCGAACCGGCCCGCCTTGCGGGGCTGGCCGCCATGGTGGCCGACGGCACGGTGTCGCTTCAGGCGGCCAAGCGGATCTACGCTGAACTTGTCACGACCCCGGACCCACCCCGCGCGGTCGCCGAGCGACTGGGATTGCTGCAGGTTCGCGATGCGTCGGCGCTTGCGACGTGGGTCGATGAGGTCGTGGCAGCGTTCCCCGACGAAGTGGCCCGATTCCGTGGCGGCGATGCAAAGTTGGTTGGCTTTTTCATGGGACAAGTGATGAAGAAGAGCCAGGGGAAGGCCGATCCGAAGGGCATCCAGCCGATCCTGATCGAGCGACTGCGCCAGTGAGCGGCGTGCTGTCCGTCGACGCCATCCGCCATGCGTTTCCGGCGGTCGGACGGCTTCATGCCGGCGTTCCGGTCGCGTACTTCGACGGCCCCGGTGGTACCCAGGTTCCTGCGGATGTTGTGGCGGCGATGTCGGAGTACCTCCTGCATCACAACGCCAACACGCATTGGGTCTATCCCACCAGCGAGGAAACCGATGCGCTGCTGCTCGACGCGCGGCGCGTGTTCGCCACGTTTCTTGGGGGCAACCCGGAGGAGATCGTTTTCGGCAACAACATGACGACGATCACCTTTCACGTGGCGCGAGCCCTTGGGCGCACGTGGCAGGCCGGTGACGAGGTCATCGTGACCGAACTCGATCATCACGCGAACGTCGCGCCGTGGCAGGCGATCGCGCGCGACTTCGGCATTGTGCTGCGCTGGCTGCCGATGAACCTGGAGTCGGGTCGGCTCGACCTCGATGCGCTCGAACCGATGATCGGCCCGACAACCCGGCTCCTCGCCATCGGGGCGGCGTCGAACGCACTCGGCACGATCAGCGACGTGCCACGCGCGGCGCACCTTGCCCACGCGGGCGGCGCACTCGTGTACGTCGACGGCGTCCACTACGCGCCGCACGTGCTCCCCGATGTCACCGCACTCGGCGCCGATTTCTTCGCGTGCAGCGCCTACAAGTTCTACGGTCCGCACGTCGGGATTCTCTGGGGTCGACGCGAACTGCTGGAGCGGCTCGACGTGCCCAAGCTCCAGCCGGCCACCGATCACGCGCCCGATCGCGTCGAAACAGGCACCCAGAATCACGAGGGCATCGTCGGCGCCGCGGCAGCCGTTCGGTGGATTGCGTCACTCGCGGGCGCAGACGGCGGGCTGCGCGCCCGGCTCAGCCTGTCGTTTGCCGCATGCCACGATCGAGAGGTCGCGCTGTTCCGCCGACTCTGGGATGGACTTGGCGAGGTCGACGGAGTGCAACGGTTCGGTCCGTCGCCGGGAACCGCGCGCACCGGGACCGTTTCGTTCACGTTGGCCGGGCACGCGCCGGATGTCGTCGCCCGGTCGCTCGTCAGCCGGGGTTGCTTCGTATCCAGTGGAGATTTCTACGCAACGACCGTGGCGCAGCGGCTCGGCGTCAGCGGGTTCGTCCGGATTGGCCTGGCATGCTACACGACGGCGGACGAGGTTGATCGGGTCATCGACGCTGTTGGCCGCGTCTCCCACGGCGCCTGACCGCCACCGAGCATCGATCATCCATCATCGATCATCGGTCAGTCCGAACTCCTGATCGGCAATCGCCGCCAGCCGCTCGCGATCCCGTCGCGGGGTGTGTCGGAGTGCCTCCCGCCGGACCGCCTTGCTTCGCACGATCGCTGCTTCGCCGTTCGGATCGATCGCAAAGACGCCCGCTCCTTCATGCGAGAGCGCTTCGCGAATCGAACGGGTAGAGTGCGCCAGATACGCCTCGACTTCCTCCTCGCTCAAGTCCCAGCGACTCTGTTCCGTCGCCACCTGCATGCCGATCCGCCACGGGCGTGAGTCGGCGAGTCGCACCATGCCGCGAAAGAGCCGTCGATTGGTTCGCACCGAGAGGAAATCGTGGGCGAGAGGATTCGTTCGAGGTGCGCATCCGCCGGACGATGATCGAGCCGGATCAGCTCGCGCGCTGCTCGCGGCACAAGCCCGCCGAGCGCGCTCTCGACCCGGCTCTCCCAGTAGGTATGCCCCATCGTTGTCGTGCTGCTGGTGACCACGAGCTGGCGCGGCACGAAGTGGTTGTGCGCCACCACATCTGCGGCGAGATGGGCGAGGTATCCCAGGCCGAACGCGCGCAGCGCATCGCTCGGTGCAAGGGTGTGCACCTCGTGGCCGACGTGCCACGCGTGGCAATGCCGATCCGCCGGCGCGTACTTCTTGGCCGTCGTCGTGTCGGCCGCAATGTTGCCGTAGAGAAAGTCGTACGGATAGGCACGTAACAGGTCTGCCACGAGCGGCGGGAGGAGGTGTAACGCGCCGAGCACCCGTTCACCGAGGACGACGTGCGTCCCGGGTGTCCACGCGTGCAGGGTATCGGGAAAGCAGAGGGCGAGCACGGCAACGGCAAGCAGGCCCGCCACCAGGGTCACGCGGCGCCCCGGCGTCGCGGGCGCACCAGACGGCTGAGCTGCCCGATCATCCCGCGCCCGGTTCGCGCGGTTCGCAGTGTAGCCCCAAAGTCGAGCGCGGTCTCCTCCACCTCCTCCTGGACGACCTCCACCACCGCCTCGAAGTCTGCCAGTCGGCGTTTGGTGCGCCTGACCCCGTGCTCAATGTCGTGGCGAAGGCGACGCGTCACGAGGATGATCTCGCTGAGCTCGGCCTTGGTCATCTCGATCACGTCTTGACTCTGGTTGCTGAGCCGCTTGATCGCGCCGAACGACTCGGCGATCTCGCGGCGAAGGCCGTCGAGCTCGAGCGCGAGCGACATGCTGATCTGCCGAATTTCCCTGAGCGAGAACGCCGACACCACTGCGACGCCGATGGCGCACAGGGCGATCAACACCAGCGATATCGCGATTGTCGGTCCAACCCATCCGTACATGAATACGCTCCGCTGTTGCGGTTGCGGTGGAAGGTAAGTCGCTCTGGGCGCTTGCGGGTGCCTGCCAGCGTGACGAGGTTTGCCCCATGCCTCCTCGTTTTGTGGTCACCGGTGGCCGTACCCTCGGCGGGTCGATCCGTCCGGCCGGCAACAAGAACGCCGCGCTTCCCGTGATCGCTGCAGCCTTGCTGGCTGACGGTCCGGTCGACCTCGCCAACATCCCACGAATCAGCGACGTCGAGACGCTGCTCGAGTTGGTGGCCGACCTCGGCGCATCGGTCGAGTGGACCGCGCCGAACGCGGTGCGCATCGATCCGCGCGGCCTGCTCCCGAAACCGCTGGACCCGGTGCTGTGCACCCAGATCCGCGCGTCGATCCTGCTCGCCGGACCCCTGCTCGCCAGGTTCGGCAAGGTGACGCTCCCTCCGCCGGGCGGAGACGTTATCGGCCGGCGTCGGGTGGACACGCACTTTCTCGCCCTTGAGCGCCTCGGCGCGACGGTGCGGGTAGGCGATCGGTACGAGATCGAATGTCGCAACCTGGTGGGCGCCGACATTTTCCTCGATGAACCCAGTGTAACAGGTACCGAAAATGCGCTGATGGCGGCGGTGATGGCCAAGGGGCGCACCACCCTCCGCAATGCCGCTGCCGAACCGCACGTCCAGGACACTGCGAGGGTGCTGGTTGCGATGGGCGCACAGATCGATGGGATCGGCACGAACACGTACGTCATCGATGGCGGGTTTCCGCTCGGATCAGCGTCGTACACGATCGGCCCCGATCACATCGAGATCGGGTCGTTCATCGGGCTTGCCGCGGTGACCAACTCGGCGATCACCATCGAGGGTGTGCACGGCGACGACCTGCGGAGTACCCTGTTGGGGTTCGAACGCCTCGGCATTCGGCCACGACTCGATGGCGATACGCTGATCGTCGATGCCGGTCAGGAGCGTCGGGTTCGCCCGGATCTCGGCGGGCACGTCCCGAAACTCGAAGACGGACCGTGGCCCGCGTTCCCGGCTGATGTCATGTCGATTGCGCTGGTGGCGGCCACACAGTGCGAAGGCATGGTGCTGATTCACGAGAAGATGTTTGAGTCACGACTTTTCTTTGTCGACAAGCTGATCGGCATGGGCGCGCGAATCGTGCTATGCGACCCCCACCGCGCCGTGATCTCGGGGCCGTCGCAACTGCGAGGCGGTCGCGTCGAGTCGCCCGACATTCGCGCCGGCATGGCCATGGTGATCGCGGCCCTCGCGGCGGAGGGAGAGAGCGTGATCTACAACATTGGCCAGGTCGAACGCGGGTACGAACGGATTCACGAACGCCTCAGAAGCCTTGGCGCCGAAGTCGAGCGCGTTGACGACTGACGAGCGCCCGGTGGCCGGGCCAGTGCCATGCTGGGAAGTTCCCGGGTGGCGGGAACGGTTTGGACTCGTGGCCGGAATCACCGGCCGTGGCGCGGATCCCGCCGCACCATTCGACCTGGGGCTCTGGGCCGACCGACCCGTGGGCGAGGTCATGACGCGCTGGCGCCAGTTCCGTGCGGCGTTCCCCGAGTGTCCCGCGAGCGTGCTGTCCCACCAGGTCCACGGTGAACGCGTGTTGTGGCACCACCTGGCGGTGCCGGGCTGGACGATGCTCGAGGGCGCCGATGGTCACGCCACGGCCACCCGCGGACTGATGCTGCTCGTCACACTCGCCGACTGCGTGCCGGTTTACCTTGTCGCACCACGCCAACGCGCCATTGCCTTGTTGCATGCCGGATGGCGCGGCACGGCCGCCGGCATTCTGGCCCGCGGCGTCGAACTGCTCCGAGCGAAGGTCGGCGCCGAGCCCGGCGATCTCGTGTGCCACGCCGGGGTCGCGATCTCGGGGCCGGCATACGAAGTTGGCGTTGAGGTCATGCTCGGGGTCGGGAAGGGGGTCGATGGCGCGGGACCGTGGCACCTCGACCTGCGCGAGGTTCTGGCCGAACAGGCAAGGGCGCTGGGAATCGGCGAAACCACAGTCAGCGGGCACTGCACGGCCACGGAGCGCGACCAGTTTTTCTCGCATCGCGGCTCGGGCGGGACGGATGGGCGGATGGTCGCGTATCTGGGCATGGGGCCTGGATGAGTGGAGGGCCGAAGCCCACGCTTTGCCCCTCCAGCACGCCCCATGCCCCAGAATTGACTCCCGCCGCCCAAGCCCGTATTCTTAGGTGCTGGGGCAACTTGCGTGCAGTTGGCGAGGTGTCGGGTGTCCCCCGACATTTTTATTTTCCCCCACCTGACCTCATTCGTGAACGTACCGCCGCTGACCGCCGAGGTGGTGGAGGCGAAGGGTGGCACCGGCACGGCGACGGCAGTGGTTGCCGCGGTGCTGGATGCGACGCATGTCGTGCTGGAAATGAATGGCAAAGCGGTCACCATGCCGCTCGAGGCGATCAGGCATGCCACCCCTGTGGTGGACTGGTCCACGTTGATGGGTAACCGGGAAGTGGGAGAATCCTAGATGGCGACGTCCGCCGAAATGCTGACTGCGTTCCGCGAGCTGTCGACCACCAAGCAACTTGAGCGCTCGGAACTGCTCGACTTGCTGCGTGACGGCATCCATGCTGCGCTGATGAAGAAGTACGGACCCAACGTGCGCTTCGAGCTCAATGTCGATGAGCTCCAGGGCACGCTGTCGGTCACCCGCCTGCGGCAAGTCGTCGACGTGGTCGAGGATGCGAGTGCCCAGATCGCCGTCGAGGAGGCGCGCTACGAGGACCCCGACTTCCAGTTGGGCGATGTGCTCGAGGAAGAGGTGCCGTTCGACACGTTTGGGCGACTCGCCGTGCAGGCGGCCAAGCAGCGCATCATCCAGCGAGTGCGTGAAGGCGAGCGCAATCGGATTCGCGACGAGTTCGCCAACAAGGTCGGCGAGCTCCTCTCGGGCGAGATCCAGCAGATCGAGCGCGGCAAGTTCGTGATCATGCTCAATCGCTTCCGTGAAGCGGAAGCGATCGTGCCGTATCGCGAGCAGAATCACCGGGAACACTTCCATCAAGGTGACCAGATCCGCGCGGTGCTCAAGCGCCTCGAGGAAACGCCGAAGGGCCCGCGGCTGATCCTGTCGCGCGGCGATCCGCTTTTCGTCAAGGCGCTGTTCAAGCTCGAGGTGCCGGAAATCCAGCAATTGATCGTCGAGATTCGCGGTATCGCGCGCGAAGTCGGCTCGCGCACCAAGGTGGCGGTCATCTCGCGCGATGACGCAATCGATCCAGTGGGCGCGTGCGTCGGTCTGAAGGGCTCGCGAGTGCAGGCTGTGGTCAACGAGCTTGGCGGCGAGCGAATCGACATCGTGCCGTGGTCTCCCGATCCCGAGCGTTTCGCTCGCTTGGCGCTCGCTCCGGCCCGCGTGGCGAAGGTGTTCTCCGATCCCGCGACGAAGACGATTCAGGCCGTCGTGGACGAAGACCAGTTGTCCCTCGCGATCGGTCGCAACGGACAGAACGTCCGGTTGGCGAGCGAACTCACTGGGTGGAAGATCGATCTCTACTCCAGCCGCGAGTGGCTCGAACGCGGCGGCGAGGGCCCGCTCTTCGCGCCGATCGCTGGTGATGATGAACCCGAGGCTCGCGTCCCGCTGGCGCAACTCGAAGGGCTGTCGCCCGAGCTGGTGGCGATTCTCGATCAAGCTGGCTACACCACGCTGAATGATGTTCTCGACCTCGATGGCGAAGAAATCGCGCGGATTCCCGGCATGACGCAGGGCACGGCCGAGGAGATGCTGCGGTTCCTCGCGGAGTTGACGGACGAGGAACCGGAAGAGGGGGTGCAACCGGCGGCCCCCGCGCTGGACGACACGCCGCCGGCGGCGTGAATCACGAGCGGCTCGTCGGCCTGCTCGGGCTCGGTGCCTGCGGTGGGCATGTTGTGGTCGGCGTGGATGGTACGCGTGCGGCGTTGCAGCGCGAGGAGTGCCGGGTGGTCGTGCTCGCGTCCGACGCGTCGGCACGGGCAACCGAAAAAGTGGTGCGGCTGGCGCAAGCGAAGGGCGTTCCGCTGATCGCGGGCCCTGCGGCGGAACAACTGGGGGCGCGTCTCGGACGCCCGCCGGTGATGGTGGTTGGAGTGCGGGACCGAGCACTTGCCAGCGGCATTCTCGCCGTGGCGCGCCCGGCGACGGGACCTGACGGAGGCTAGTGAGTGGTCAAGAGTCGAGTGCACGACCTCGCCGCAGAATTCGGCGTTCCGGTGGAGCAGCTGATGGGTACGCTCCGCGAGATGAACATCTTCGTGCGCAGCCACATGTCGGCGCTCGAGCCGGATCAAGTGTCTGCGGTGCGGGTTCGCTGGGAACGCGAGAAGCGGAAGGCCGCTGAGCCTGCTGGGCCAAAGAAAGGTCGCCGGAAGGCTACGCCCGAACCCGCGCCCGCCCCCGCGTCCGCCGACGCGAAGCCGGCGCGGCGGCGTCGCACAGCGGCGGAAGTGGCCGAGCACGAGGCCAAGGCGGCGCACGAGGCCGAGGCCGAGGCAACGACGACCTTTGACCTCGACAAGCCGGTCACGTTCGATTCGCCCGCCGCTGAGGCGAAGCCAGTCCTCTCGCTCGAAGAGCGGGCGCGGTTGCTGTTCAAGGACCTGCCGCCGATGCCCGTCGACCTGCCGACGCCGGAACCGGCTGCAGATCCTGCGTTGGCGGCGACCGACGGCGCGTCGGACGAGGCGCACCAGGCCCCGGTGGTTCGCCCCGTCGCACCCGCTGCACCGCTGCGTCCGATCCCGCCGCGTCCAACCATGCCGCCTCGTCCGGCCGCGCCGCCACCGACAAGTACGGGTGCGCCGAGTGGACCGCCGAAGCCGTTCATTCCGCCACGGATTCAGCGTCCCACAGCCCCGGCCGGCGGTCGCGGCGGGCCGCCGCAACGTGGCAGCCCCGGGACCGGTCCGCGTGGTCCACGACCGGTGTTCTCGTCGAGTTCGCCGCCGCCGCCGCCGCGCAGCCCTGGAACGGGCGGTCCGCCGAGCTCGGGCCCAGCACGTCCGGCGTTCGGACCCGACGCGCAGCCGGGTGGTGGTCGCAAGAAGGGCAAGAAGGGGAAGAAGAGCTTCGTCGATCAGGATCAGGTGCAGGCGAACATCCTCAAGACCCTGCACGGGATGGGGAAGGGCGCCCCGGCACGCAAGAAGAGTCGCAGCGATGAGCCGTCATATCGCGACATCATCGCGTCGCGCACCGCCGAAGAAAAGGCGCGCGAGAAGACTCGCATCCGGGTCAACGAGTTCATCTCGGTGGCGGAGCTCGCGGATCTGATGAAGATCCCGGCCAACCAGATTGTCGCGTTCGCCTTCAAGGTACTCGGCCTCATGGTGACCGTGAACCAACGGCTCGACTTTGACCAGATCGAGCTGATCGCGTCGGAGTTCGGCTTCGAGGCGCTGAAGGAAGTGGAGTACCAGGCAGACGTGGAGATCGAGGCCGACGATGAGGAAGGCGAGCGCGTGCCGCGTCCGCCGATCGTGACCATCATGGGGCACGTCGACCACGGCAAGACCTCGCTCCTCGACTACATCCGCAAGGCCAACGTGGTCGCGGGCGAGGCCGGCGGCATCACCCAGCACATCGGGGCGTATCACATCGAGGCGCCAGGTGGTCGCTCGATCACGTTCCTCGACACACCAGGTCACCAGGCATTTACCGCGATGCGCGCCCGTGGTGCGCAGGTGACCGACATCGTCGTGCTGGTGGTAGCGGCGGACGACCAGGTCATGCCCCAGACGATCGAAGCGATTTCCCACGCCAGGAATGCCGGCGTCCCGCTGGTCGTGGCGATCAACAAGATCGACCTGCCGTCGGCAAATCCCGACAAGGTGAAGCAGGATCTGCTGCAGCACAGCGTCGTGCTGGAAGACTTCGGCGGCACCGTGTTGCACTCGATGATCTCGGCCAAGAAGGGCACCGGAATTGACGCGCTGCTCGACCAGATCCTGCTGCAGGCGGAAATTCTTGAACTCACCGCCAACTCGGCGGCACGGACACAGGGTTCGGTGATCGAGGCCACACTCGACCCGGGCAAGGGCCCGCTCGCGACGGTGCTGGTGCAGAAGGGCACGTTGCGGGTCGGCGACAACTTCATCTGTGGCAAGTACTCCGGTCGCGTCCGTGCACTCTTTGACGAGCGTGGCAAGAACGTCAAGCTGGTCGGCCCGTCGATGCCGGTGCAGGTGCTTGGTTTCGACGGTGTGCCGTCCGCCGGCGACACGTTCCTCGTCGTAGCCGATGCGGTCGAAGCTCGCGAGATCGCGCAGAAGCGTCAGCGCCTCGAACGCGAAGCGCAGAACAGGCGCTCGGCTCGCGGCGGCACGCTCGAGGATATCTCGCGCGCGCTCAAGGCAGGGGCCGTCACGCAGCTGCGCATCATCATCAAGGCCGATCAAGGTGGTCCGGCTGAAGCGCTCGCCGATGCACTCGCCGCCCTCGGCACCAACGAAGTGCGGGTCGACATCGTGCATCGCGGCGTGGGCCAGATCAGCGAAAGCGACGTCCTGCTCGCCAAGGCATCGGGGGCGATCATCCTCGGTTTCCATGTCCGTCCCGACGCCAACGCACGCGCCGCCGCCGAACGGGAAGGCGTGGACGTCCGCACGTATCGCATCATCTACGAAGCGGTGGACGATGTGAAGCTTGCGCTCGAAGGCCTGCTCAAGCCGGAAGAGAAGGAAACGATCCTGGGTGAGGCGGAAGTGCTCGAAATATTCAAGGTCACCAAGGTTGGCACGATCGCCGGATCTATCGTGCGCAACGGCGTGATCCAGCGGACCGCACGGGTGCGCGTCCTGCGCGACGGTACCACGGTATATACCGGCAACGTCTCATCGCTCAAGCGATTCAAGGACGATGCCAAGGAAGTCAAGGAAGGGCTCGAGTGCGGTATCGGCGTCGAGAACTTCAACGACGTGAAGGTCGGCGACCGGATCGAGGCGTTCCGCGTGGAAGAAGTGAAGCGGACCCTGGCGGCGTCGGCGGCCCAACAGGAGTAGGCGATGGCTCCGAAGAGTTCATCGCGCCGTCCCGAACAAGTGGCGGAAACGATTCGCGCTGTGCTCGCCGAGGCGCTGTTGCGAGGCGATGTACGGGATCCGCGGGTCGGGCTGGTGACCATTAGTGCGGTCGATGTGACGCGCGACCTGTCGCACGCAAACGTGATGGTCGTGCCGCACGGTGACGATGCCGCGAAGGACGAAGCGCTGGAAGGCCTGACGAGTGCGGCGGGATTCCTCAGGCGTTCGGTGGCCCAGGCGCTGAGCACCCGCATCGTGCCGGAGCTGCACTTCAAGCTCGACCGTGGCTTCGATCACGCCCGTCGCATCGATGAGCTCCTCGCCGGCCTGCGCGACGAGGAGCCGTCCTCCTGATCGGGGGATTGCTGGTCGACAAGCCGGTCGGCTGGACGTCGCACGACGTTGTCGCCGTGGTGCGACGACGGCTCGGGATCCGCAGCGTCGGGCACGCGGGGACGCTCGATCCGTTCGCGACCGGCCTGCTGCTGGTGCTGGTGGGACGGGCGACCCGACTGGCGCGGTTCGTCGAGGGGTTGTCGAAGACGTACGAGGCGACGGCGTATTTCGGGGTCGCGACTGACACCGACGACGCAACCGGCCAGGTGGTGCAGGAGCGAATCCCGATGACGTGGCCCGCGATCGACGTGATTCGCGACGCGGCCCGTGGATTGGTCGGCACGATGGCACAACGCCCGCCGGCCTACTCCGCGAAGCACGTCGGCGGAACGCGGAGTTACGCACTGGCGCGCGCAGGACAGGTGGTCGTGCTCGACCCGGTCTCGGTGACGGTGTATTCGCTTGAGGTGACGGCCTGGACACCGCCCGTCGCGGCGCTCACGGCCACCGTGGGTCGAGGCACGTACATCCGGGGCCTGGTGCGCGACCTCGGCGAACGGCTCGACACCGTGGCACACTGCACCGCGCTGCGCCGCACCGTGACCGGGACGTTCCGAGTTGAGCACGCAGTCGCCCCCGAGGACGTCACGGCGGAGCGGCTGTTGCCGCCCGCGACCCTCGTGGGCCACCTGACGCGACAGGTGCTGACGGCCGGCGATGTTCGGGATGTTGCGTTCGGTCGCGATGTGGCGCACGTGGCGGATGGCGAGGGACCGGTCGCGCTCGTGGCGGACGATGGCCGGTTGGTGGCTATTGGCGAATGGCGCGAGGGGCGCTGTCACCCGGCGGTCGTGCTCGAGCCTGCCACGTGACCCGCGATGCGGCACCGGTGGCTGGAAGCGTCGTCACCGTCGGCACGTTCGACGGAGTCCACCGGGGACACCGGGCCGTGCTGGACGAGATCGCGGCGCGAGCGCATTCCGCGGGACGGGCCAGTATTCTGGTGACGTTCGAGCCGCACCCGCTCGACGTGATCAACCCGGCTGCCGCGCCGCCGCGACTCACGACCAGCGAGGAGCGCCTCGAAGTGCTGGCGACGAGCGACCTCGATCGGGTTCTCATGCTGGTATTCGATCGGTGGGTGGCGACGATGGCCCCCGACGAATTCGTCGATCAGGTGTTGATCGCCCGTTGCGGGATGCGTGAGTTGGTGATCGGGCACGACCACGGCTTCGGTCGCGCCCGTCAGGGTGACGTCGCCACATTGCGGCGACTCGGCGCCGAACGTGGCTTCGCGGTGGATGTCGTGGATCCGGTGCACGCCGACGGCGGCGCACCGGTGTCGAGTACCGGCATTCGGCGCGCAATCGCGGGTGGTGACCTGACCGCGGCGGCGGCCCAGCTCGGCCGGCCGTACACGATCTCGGGGCGGGTGGAACGCGGTGCACGGCGCGGCCGGACGCTCGGCTTCCCGACCCTCAACGTGGCAGCGCCGCCGCGCAAGCTGCTCCCGCCCGACGGTGTGTATGCCGTGGTCGTGGATACGCCGGCCGGTCGTTACGGCGGCATGATGAATCAAGGTCACCGCCCGACGTTCGATGACGGGCGGCGACTGCTCGAAGTGAACCTCTTCGGATTTGAAGGGGACCTGTACGACCGGTCGGTGCGCA